>JACPQN010000037.1 GCA_016190485.1 Chloroflexota bacterium | reverse complement strand
GTGCTTGGGGTGGACTGCCCTTCGGCCACGCGCTTGGCCACCTTCCGGCAAATGGAGCCCAGCTCCCGTTCCAGGTTTCGCACGCCGGCCTCTCGCGTATACTCCCGAATAAGGCGCCGGATAGCTTTGGGGGAAAACCGGAGCTGCTCTTCAGTTAGGCCATGCTCTTTGACCTGCCTGGTTACAATGAACCGCTTGGCTATTTCCAGCTTCTCCTCCTCGGTGTAGCCAGGCAGCTCAATCACCTCCATGCGGTCGCGCAGGGCAGGAAGAATGGGGTCCAGGACGTTGGCCGTGGTGACAAACAGGACCTTGGACAGGTCGTAGGGGACCTCAAGGAAATGGTCGCTGAAGGCGTGGTTCTGCTCCGGGTCCAGCACCTCCAGCAGCGCCGAGGAGGGATCGCCCCGGAAGTCGGTGCCCACTTTGTCGATCTCGTCCAGCATGAACACGGGGTTGGAGGTGCCGGCGGTGCGCATGGTCTGGATGATGCGGCCGGGCAGCGCCCCGATGTAGGTGCGGCGATGCCCCCGGATCTCCGCCTCGTCCCGGATGCCGCCCAGGCTCACCCGCACGAACTTGCGGCCCAGGGCCTCGGCGATGGACTTGCCCAGGCTGGTCTTGCCCACGCCAGGCGGCCCCACAAAGCAGAGGATGGGGCTGCGCAGCCGGTCCTGGGCCAGCTTGCGCACGGCCATGTACTCCAGTATCCGCTCCTTCACCTTCCTCAAGCCGTGATGGTTCTTGTCCAGGATCTTGGCCGCGTCCGAGATGTTCAGCTGGTCCTCGGTCTGGGTAGACCAGGGAAGGTTCACCAGCCAGTCCAGGTAGTTGCGGGCCACCGTAACCTCCGGGTTCCCCGGCGGCATCCCGGCCAGGCGGTCCAGCTCCTCCTGGACCTTCTCCAGCACCGCCTCGGGCATACCGGCCTTGTCTGCCCGCTCCCGCAGCTCGTTGGCCGCCCGGGTCAGGGGGTCCACCTGTCCCAGCTCCTTCTGGATGGCCCGCAGCTGCTCCCGCAGGAAGTACTCCCGCTGAGACCGGTCTACCTCCTCCTGGACCTGCGTGTGAATCTTGCTCTGGAGCTCCAGCAGGTCCAGCTCCTTGGCCACTAGGGCCGTCACCCGGTCCAGGCGCGTCAGCGGGTCCAGCACCTCCAGCACCTCCTGGCGCTGCTGGAGGCTCAGGTTCAGGGACGAGGCGATGAGATCGGCCAGGTGGCCGGGGCCGCTGGCGTTCATGGCCATGATGTAGGCTTCCTGGGGCACCTGCTCCGAGAGGTTGCTGCACTTCTCGAAGAGGGCCAGGGTCTCTCGCATGCGGGCCTCGATCCCCACCTCCTGCGCCTGCTGCTCCTTCTCCTGGATGGGCTTCGTGTTCACGGCAAGGAAGCTTCCCCTGCGTCGGAGACTCAGCACCCGCACGCGCCGGTCACCCTGGAGCCACACCTGGGTGAAGCCATCGGGCATGCGGAGCAGCCGCCCCACCGTCGCCACCGTGCCGATGCGGTACAGCGTCTTGAGGGTCACTTCCTCCGGCGGCGCGTTCTTGCGGCTGACCACCACGATCTGGCGGTCGTGGGCCATGGCGTGCTCCAGCGCGCGCAGGGAACGCTCGCTGCGCACCAGCAACTGGGCGATGACGCCCGGGTATACTACCGTGTCCCACCGTGGCAGGACCGGCAACTCCAGGGTCTCCGGGGTCTCTTCTTTGTCGGTGACGGCGGGTTCTGTGGTCATGGGTTTATGGCGAGAAACAGGAGGTGATCCGCTCTTCCAGTGTAGCATGGCGCCAGAGCAGGAACAATGGAGCCGACGGTGCTGCGTCTCCCTTGCCAGACGGCATAGCGGCAGGTATCATCTGAGGGTATCAGCGTCGCCCGCCAGACGGGTTGCCAGAGGAGGAGGGTATGGCAGTGAACCAGCACCCCATTAAGGTCACGGTCTACTCCGACTACATATGACCCTGGTGCTACATCGGTCTGGAGCGGATCGAACGACTGAAGCAGGACTACAACGTCCAGGTGGAGTGGCAGGCCTTTGACCTGCGGCCCGATACCCCTCCCCAGGGGATCCCCCGCAGCGACCGCCCAGGCGAGAAGCGCATCAGCATGCCCGTGGACGGCCATCTGGGTGAAGCCGCCGCAGAAGCCGGGCTTATCATGAAGCGAGCGCCCATCGTGGCCTACACCCGCCCAGCCATGCAGGCCACGGAGTATGCCAAGAGCCAGGGCAAGTTCGACGAGTTCCACCTGGCCCTCTTCAAGGCCTACTGGGAGGAGGGGACCAACCTGGGCGACATCCAGGCCCTCCAGAAGCTGGGCGCCAGCGTGGGACTGAACGCCGCAGAGTTGGGGACCGCCCTCCAGGAGGGCCACTACGCCCAGGCGGTGGAAGACCAGGTGGAGCTGGCCCGAGAGATCGGCATCACCGCCATTCCCGCCTTTATTGTCGGGCGCTACCTCTTTATGGGGGCCCAGCCCTATGACTTCTTCAAGATGGTCATGGAGCGGGCGTTGGAGGACCAGGCCAAGGACACGGCGTAGCCATATCGTACGGAGTTTCTGCGGGCTGGCGCTGCTGCCGCAGGACGTAGGCGTCCGGGCAGCAGCCTTATTTGCCCGCAGGGTAGCAGCTCATGAGCAACTCTTCACGCATCGTAACCTGTTTCGCCCGGCTCAAGGCCGCGCGCCGCACAGGCGTCATCACCTACCTCACCGTGGGGTATCCCACCTTGGCTGAGACACCTGCCCTGGGCTCGGCCCTCATCCAGGGCGGCTCTTGCCTGATCGAGCTGGGGGTTCCCTTCAGTGACCCTCTGGCCGACGGGGCGACCATCCAGCGGGCCAACACCGCCGCTCTGCAACAGGGCGTAGGGCTGGCAGCGTGCCTGGAGGTGGCCCGCTGGCTGCGGCAGGAGTGGCGGGATGTTCCCCTGGTGCTCATGGGGTACTATAATACCTTCCTGAGCTACGGCCTGGAGCGCTTCTGCGCAGATGCCGCTGCCGTCGGAGTAGATGGCGCGATTGTGGTGGACCTGCCACCGGAGGAGTCCGGCCCCCTGCTCCAGCACGCCGGGCCGGCCGGGCTGGCCGTTATCCCGCTGCTGGCGCCCACCAGCACCGAAGAGCGCATCCGCAGAGTGGCGACTCAGGCCAGCGGGTTCATCTACTGCGTCAGTGTGGCCGGGATCACGGGTGCCCGGGACCGGCTCCCGGAGCACCTGCCCCCGTTCCTGGCCAGGGTCCGGACGCACACCGGGCTGCCCCTGGCGGTGGGCTTCGGCCTCTCCCGACCGGAGCACGTGGCTGCGGTGGGACAGTGGGCCGAGGCCGCGGTCATCGGCAGCGCCATCATCGACACCATTGACCGGAGCCTGCCCCAGGAGCGGGTGGCGGCGCTGCGGAGCTACGTGTCCGCCCTGTGCGGGCATCCGCTGTCCCGCCACTCGAAGTAAGACGCCACAGCCCGTCCAGGGCTAGTGGTAACCACAAGGAGCAACAGTGTCCCGTCTCGGAGGTTATCGGCAGAGGTCTTTGCGAGGCACGAGGCACGAGGGCCGTGGCAATCTGGGTGGGGGGAAACCGTGCCTGCCCACCCCCAGATTGCTTCGTCGCCCCCGCCCGACCCCAAAGCCCCTGCTCCTCGCAATGACCATTTGCTGGCGTTCTTCAGGGAAGCCACACTAATATGCCGTGTCGGGGGATCCGGGGCGCAACGACGGTGGAGACCGATACCGAGGCAGCCATCCTGGCTGCGACCCGGGAGCTGCTGGCCCGGCTCATGGAGGCCAACGGATTCCGCGTGGAAGACGTGGCCAGCGCCTTCTTCACCGCTACCCGGGACCTCACCGCGGCCTTTCCCGCCACGGCCGCTCGCCAGCTCGGCTGGGAGCACGTGGCCCTGCTGGACAGCCACGAGATGGAGGTGCCCGGCGCGCTCTCCATGTGCATCCGAGTGCTGCTGCACGTCAACACCGAGAAGCGCCAAGACCAGGTGATCCACGTCTATCTCAGAGGGGCGCAGCACCTCCGGGCCACGGCGCCGGCCATCTCCTGAGCCTGCCTCACGCATCATTTGACACCCCGCGCAGGCCCGCGGTAGCATCAGGCACCGTCGGAGAGCGGCAGACTCGAGAGCGCCGATGCCCTACCCCATCAACTCCAACGTCATGTACGACGTGTACTCCCCCGTCGCGCTGAAGGACCGGGTGGCCATCGTCACCGGCGGCGGCACGGGCCTGGGCAAGGCCATCGCCACCGAGTTCGCCAGGGTGGGGGCCAGCCTGGCGCTGGCCGCCCGCAACCTGGAGCGGCTGGACCTGGCGGCCGAGGAGCTGCGAGCGCTGGGCGCCAGGGTCATCACGGTGCAGACGGACATCCGGGAGGTGGAGCAGGTGCGCGGCATGGTGGCACGTACCCTGGAGGAGTTCGGCAGGATAGACATCCTGGTGAACAACGCCGCCGGCCGCTTCGACATCCCCTCGGAGAACCTCTCCAAGAACGGCTGGTACGTGGTGGTGAACACCGTGCTGAACGGCACCTGGTACTGCACCCAGGAGGTAGGCCGGGTCATGATCAAACAGGGGGGCGGCAACATCATCAACATCATCTCCAACTCCCCCTGGCTGGGCTCCGTCTACGCGGCCCACTCCGCGGCCTCCAAGGCGGGGGTCTGGTCCATGACCAAGACCCTCGCCGCCGAGTGGGGCAAGTACAACATCCGGGTCAACGGCATTGCGCCCCTGGCCCCGGTGGGCAACACCATCAACCGCTCGTCCCTGCCGGAGAACGTCCGGCGGGGTGGTGGCTCTTCCCGGTATCCCCTGGGCCGCGCTGGCAAGCCCCAGGAGATCGCGTGGGCTGCGCTCTTCCTGGCCTCCGACGCCTCCAGCTACGTCACGGGCCACACCCTGGACGTCACGGGCGCCTCGTGGCTGGGCAGGCGTCCCCAGGAGGAGTAGGTAGCAACACCCGATCGTAGGGTAAGACTCAAAGGAGGACACCATGGCCGAGGAGCAACCCGTCCTGTTCGAAAGGCGGGACGACCATATCGCCATCATCCGGTTCAACCGGCCGGACAAGCGCAACGCCATGAACGAGGGCACCCGCCGGGCCATCACCGACGCGTGGCTGCGGTTCAAGGACGACAGCGACCTCTGGGTAGGCATCCTTACCGGCGTGGGCGACATCTCCTTCAGCGCCGGCAACGACCTGCGGGAGATCTATCAGGGCCTCCCGGATGACCCGTGGGTGCCCCCCGTGCGAGACGCCAACACCATCGGCATGGCCACCATGCGGGGGCTGGGCATCCGCAAGCCGGTCATCGCGGCCGTCAACGGCTACTGCCTCGGAGCCGCCTTCGCTATCGCGCTGGCCTGCGACATCCGCATCTGCTCGCCCAACGCCACCTTCGGCTGCACCGAGGTGCGCTACTCCCACATGGCCGGCGGCGGCCAGGCCACGCGGCTGGCCACCATGCTGCCCATGGGCCCGGCCATGGAGCTGGTGCTCACCGGCGACTCCATCGACGCCGAGACCGCGCTGCGCTGGGGCGTGGTGAACCGGGTGGTGCCCCAGGAGCAGCTCCTGGACGCCGCCATCGACCTGGCTCACCGCATGACCAAGGTCAGCCCGGTGCTGCTCTATGAGACCAAAGAGTTCATGTACCAAGCCCTGGGCCAGACCCTGGAAGCGGGCCTGCACCTGGAGGGTCTCTACTACGAGCGCATCCGCCGCAGCCCCGACTACGACGAGGGTACCCGCTCCTTCGCCGAGCGGCGCGCGCCCCAGTTCAGCGGCCAGGCGGACCGCAACGCCTAGGAACCAGGAACGAGAAACAGGGAACAAGGGAGGCGTGCTCCCCGTTCCTACCTTCCTTGTTCCCTGAGAGCACGCCATGGCCTACGGCTTCAACCCCAACGCCCTGTTGGATACCTTCTCGCCCACGGCGCTGAAGGACCGGGTCGCCATCATCACCGGGGGCGGCACTGGCATCGGCAGGGGCATCGCCCTGGAGATGGCCCGCGTGGGAGCCAGGGTGGTGGTGTGCGCCCGCAACCTGGACCGGCTGGAGCATACCGCCGAGCAGGTCCGCTCCCTGGGCAGGCGCTCCCTGGCCATCCAGTGTGATGTACGGGACACCGACCAGATCCAGCAGGTGGTGGACCGCACCCTCGCGGAGTTCGGCAGGATCGACATCCTAGTGAACAACGCGGCGGGCAGGTTCAACATCCCGTCGGAAGACCTTACCTACAACGGCTGGCACGCGGTGGTCAACACGGTACTCCACGGCACCTGGTACTTCAGCCAGGCCGCTGGCAAGCAGATGATCCAGCAGGGCGGCGGCAACATCATCAACATCGTCGCCACCTCTGCCTGGCTGGGCTCCGCAGAGGTGATTCATTCCGCAGCCAGCAAGGCGGCGGTGTGGAACCTGACCAAGACCCTGGGGGCCGAGTGGGGCAAGTACAACATCCGGGTGAACTGCATCGTGCCCTCCGCGGTCACGGAGTGGACCCAGAGCCAGTCCACGCCGGAGCAGCAGGAGCGGCGGGCGCGCAACGCGCCCCTGGGCCGGGCCGGCACGGTGCAGGAGGTGGGCTGGATGGCTATCTTCCTGGCCTCCGACGCCGCCAGCTACATCACCGGAGAGTGCCTGGACGGTTCGGGCGCCGGCTGGCTGGGCCGCCGCCGCACCGGCCGGTGGGGAGACTAGCCAGGTTGTCCTAACGGCTACAGCGTCGTGATGGCTTCATTTGTGCGGGGGGCTGGAAGCGGGCCGCTCGTGGTGAGCTTGTCGAACCATGGGCGGCTTATCCTTCGACATGCTCAGGACCAGCGGAGAAGTTGCTCCACCGTTTATGAGAAAGCCACCCAGCGTCGTCCGTTGGTACCCAGGCTGCATCCGCGGTACACTTGCCCCAGACCATGAACTACTGCCCCCGCTGTGCCACGCCCTTGAGCGAAGCGGAGCACCAGGGCGTCCGTCGGCCCACCTGCCCCTCCTGCGGCTACGTCTACTACCGGGACCCCAAGCTCGCGGTGGCCGTGGTGGCGGGGAGGGACGGCAAGGTGCTCCTGGCCCGCCGCAACCACCAGCCCGCCATGGGCCTCTGGACCTTCCCCTCCGGTTACGTGGACGCGGGCGAGGTGGTGGAAGAGGCGGCCGTCCGCGAGGCGAGAGAAGAGACGGGCGCCGAAGTCGCTCTGCTGAAGCTCATGGCCGTGGCCTCGGAGCCGGGCAACCCCGTGGTGCTCATCGTTTACCGTGGCGAGATCGTCGGGGGCGTCCTGGCGCCCGGCCCGGAGGCCACGGAGGTGGGCCTCTTCGGCCTGGACGAGCTGCCGGAGCTGGCCTTCCCCCACGACCTGGAGTTCATCCAAGCATGGGCCACCGGACGGGAGGTCCCCCTGCTGGCACGCTCGCCCTGAACGCATATCCCCACCCAACAAGGAGTCCCTATGGCAAAGCTACTGGACGGGCTGAAGGTGCTGGATTTCACCTGGGCCCTCTCCGGCCCTTTCTGCACCATGACCCTGGCGGACCTGGGCGCGCGGGTCATCAAGGTGGAGGTGCCCGAGAGCGGCGAGGGTTTCCGCCGCCTGCCGCCCTTCATCAACGGCCAGAGCGCCTACTTCACCAGCATGAACCGGGGCAAGCAGGGCCTGACCCTGGACCTGAAGCACCCCAAGGCCATCGAGCTGGCCAAGCGGCTGGCGGCCAAGGTGGACATCTTTGTGGAGAACTTCCGCCCCGGCGTCATGCCACGCCTGGGCCTGGGCTACGACGACCTGAGCGCCACCAACCCGGGCCTCATCTACCTCTCCGTCTCCGGCTTCGGGCAGACGGGGCCCTACGCCAACCGCCCGGCCTTCGACGTGGTGGTGCAGGCCCTGAGCGGCATCATGAGCATCAACGGGCAGGAGGGCGGCGAGCCAACCCGGGTCGGCACCTCCATCGGCGACATCGTACCGGGGATGTACGGGGCCATCGGCATCCTGGCGGCCCTCTACCGCCGCACCATCACGGGCAAGGGCTGCTACATCGACGTGGGCATGATGGACGGGCTGGTGGCCATCATCGAGAACGCGGTGATGCGCTACTGGGCCACGGGCGAGAACCCGGCGCCCATCGGCAGCCGCCACCCCGTCATCACCCCCTTCCAGCCCTATCCCACCGCCGACGGGTACGTAGTCATCGCCGTGGTGAACAACGAGCTGCTGTGGCGCCGCCTCTGCCGGGTGCTGGGCGTGCCCGAGCTGCCGGATCGGCCGGAGTTTGCCACCAACGACCTGCGTAACCAGCACGTGCACGCGCTGAATGAGGCGCTCTCGGCACAGACCCGTGGGAAGTCCACCACCCACTGGATGAAGGCCCTCCAGGAGGCCGACATCCCCTGCGCCACGGTGAACACCGTGGCCGACCTGTTCAAAGACCCCCAGGTGCAGGCCCGCAACATGCTGGTGGAGATCGAGCAACCGGGCATGGGCCGGCCAGTGATGCCGGGCACCCCCATCAAGGCCCGCGGCTACGACGACGCCATCACCAGGCCCGCGCCCGGCATCGGCGAGCACACCGACCTGATCCTGAGCGACCTGCTGGGCATGAGCGAAGAGGAGGTCAGCGCGCTCCACGTGGAGGGTGTGCTGTAGCCCTAGGTCAGGGGCCGCAGCACCGCCCTGCATACCATCTCGCCGTCGAAGGCGCGGCCCAGCGCAGTCTGCTATAATCCTCTCGTAGCAGCTACGCCCTCGGGCCCGTTCATGTTCCCCCCACGCGGAGAGGTGCTGGAGTGGACGATCAGGCACGCCTGGAGAGCGTGTGTCTCGCAAGGGACCGTGGGTTCGAATCCCACCCTCTCCGCCAGCTTACCCCTTCCCAGCCATATCCTTCTTGGTGACACCGATATGCAACTGCCCCCGGCCTAGGCCGGGGGCAGTATACTGCGTTGCAATTGGCTCTACCGGGGCTTCTCGGCCTTGATGGTCATGCCCCGAGTGTCAAAATCCTTGGCGTCGGACTCGTGGGGAGAGCCAGAGAAGACATCCACCATCTCCCCCGTCTCCAGGTCAACAAAGCCCGCCTGTCTGATGACGTCCAGGTACTCCTCTACGAGGAGGGAGCCGGCGATTCAGCCCGTCCAGAGGCTGATATCCTCTTTGGAGTCCTGGGGGACCTCTTGCTGCACCACCACGTCGGCGATCTGAATCCGGCCCCCCGGCCTGAGGACGCGATACACCTCCCGGTAGGCTTGCTCCTTGTCCGGCACCAGGTTGATGACGCCGTTGCTGATCACCACGTCCACCGAGGCGTCGGGCAGGGGAAGCTCCTCCACCAGGCCCTTCTTGAACTCTACGTTGGTAAGGCCCATGGCCCGGGCGTTGACCGCGGCCTTGGCCAGCATCTCGTCCGTCATGTCCACGCCGATGACGCGACCGGCCGAGCCGACCTGTTGCGCTGCGATGAGCGAGTCGAAACCCGCGCCGGAGCCCACGTCCAGCACCGTGGCCCCCATGGGCAGTGGTCCCAGTGAGAAGGGGTTACCCACCCCTGCGAACGACTCCACGGCACCTTTGGGCAGCGCGTCCACCCAGGCATCGGGGTACTCCAGCATCCTGGCCAACGGGCGACCGGTGTGGAAATGAAAACCCTTCTCCGGTGTGGTGGCGACCTCTTTATATTTGAGCTGTATCTCCGACCGGAGTTTCTCTATGTCCAGCTTCACCTGAAGCGTCATCCTGAGACACCCTTCCTAGGCCCTTAGGCCGCATATCAGCTTTCGCCACGGAGGCGCCAAAGTGGGTTAGCTGGGCCGCTCCCGGCCCTCCCGGACGGCTTCGAACCGAGTCTGGAGCTCCTCGGCGGCCTTGGCCGAGGCCTCCCGCCCCTCCTCGATGGCCTCCTTCAGCACCTCGCGGCCCTCTTCCACGGTCTCCCGCAGGATCTCCCGCACCTCTTGGATGGCCTCCCGCAGGGCGCCGCTCTCGTCTTCCCAGAGCTCCCGGCCCTTGGCCTGCAACTCGGTGCCCTTCTCCCGGATCTGCTCCAGGGTTTCCTGGCCGGGCCGGGGCGCCAGCAGCAGCCCCAGGGCTACGCCCGCCAGGCCGCCCAGAATGAAGCCAGAAAAGAACCCGCCGCCGCTGTCTCGCTCGCTCATGGTCAGCTCCCCTTCCTTTTGATCAGCCTTGCCATTGCTCCGGTGGCCTTGCGGACCCCCGTAATGAAACTGATAACCCTGATGACAGGATGCACCGTCGTCTCGGCGATAAAGGCAGAGGTGCCCTGCACGTTGTCCATGGTGGCCTTGGCGGAGTCCAGCACGGGGCTCACCTTCCGCCAGAGGAGCACGGTCACCGTCAGCAGCAGGAGGAGCTGGACGATGGCCAGCACCGCCAGGATCACGATGGCCAGATCACGGAGAAGGGCCAGGCTCACGGACACGCTCCCACGCGCGCGATTATACCACGCCTGCTACAGGGCCACCCGCAGTACGCTGCGGCCGGCGTACCGGGCCTGGGGGCCCAGCTCGGCCTCGATGCGCAGCAGGCGGTTGTACTTAGCCACCCGCTCGCTGCGGGCCGGCGCGCCCGTCTTGATCTGGCCGCAGCCCGAAGCCACTGCCAGGTCGGCGATCGTAGTGTCCTCCGTCTCTCCGGAGCGGTGGCTCACCACCGAGGTCCAGCCTGCGGTGCGGGCCAGCTCCATGGCAGCCAGGGTCTCCGTGAGGGTGCCGATCTGGTTGAGCTTGACCAGCAGGGAGTTGGCGCAGCCCCGCTGAATGCCCTGCTGGATGCGCTGGGTGTTGGTGACAAAGAGGTCGTCGCCAACCAGTTGCACCCGCTCTCCCAGCCGCCGGGTGAGCAGTTCCCAGCCCGGCCAGTCGTCCTCCGCCAGCCCGTCCTCGATGCTGACGATGGGGTACGCCGCGGCCCAGCCCGCCAGAAAGTCCACCATCTCCTGGCTGGTCAGGCTCCGCCCCTCCTTTTCGAGGACATACCTGCCCTCGTGAAAGAACTCGCTGGCGGCAAGGTCCAGGGCCAGGGCGCAGTCCGTGCCGGGCTGGTAGCCCGCCGCCCTGATGGCCTCCGTCACCAGCTCCAGCGCCTCCCGGTTGGAGGCCAGGGAGGGCGCGAAGCCGCCCTCATCCCCCACGTTGGTGTGGAAGCCCCTGGCCCGCACCAGCTTCTTCAGGGCCTGGTACACCTCGGCCCCCATGCGCAGGGCGTGGCTGAAGCTGCCGGCGCCCACCGGCATGACCATGAACTCCTGGAAGTCCGTGGAGTCCAGCGCGTGCCTGCCTCCGTTGAGGATGTTCATCATGGGCACAGGCAGGGTGGTCGCTCCCTGGCCACCCAGGGCGCGGTAGAGGGGGAGCTGGCGGGCCATGGCAGCGGCGTGGGCCACCGCCAGGGAGACTCCCAGAATGGCGTTGGCCCCCAGGCTGCCCTTGTTGGGGGTGCCATCCAGCTCCAGCAGCCGGCGGTCCAGGGCCGCCTGATCACCTGCGGGCATGCCCCTTACTGCGGGGAGGATCTTCTCCTGGACGTTGGCCACCGCCCGCAGCACGCCCAGCCCGCCGAAGCGGGCGGGGTCGCCGTCCCGCAGCTCCAGGGCCTCATGGGCGCCGGTGCTGGCGCCCGAGGGGACCGCGGCGCGACCCCAGGTGCCGTCGGACAGGTGCGCCTCCACCTCCACCGTGGGGTTGCCCCGGGAGTCCAGGATCTCCCGGGCACGCAGGTCCTGGATGTTCATGTTAGAACCACCATCGTAGCCACCACTGTTCAAAGAGTATCTTCGCCCCGTGCCAGAGCCTGGCCGGCCGCCGTAGTTTCAGCGCCGGGGCCGGCTCCGCAAAGAAGTCGCCGCTGGCCAGGGCCGCCTTGCCGTAGCCCGTTTCCAGGAAGCAGAAGCCGCGGCCGTCGAACTCGTTGCCGACGGCCCGGCCCCGGATCTCGCCGGCGATGTTCTTGGCCACCACCTGGGCCTGGGCATGGGCAAAGACGCCCGCCTTGGGCAGGGGCAGCGGTCCGGCGGTGGCCACCAGGGCCATGTCGCCGATGGCATACACGTTTTCAAACTTGGTCTTCATAGTCAGCCTGTCCACCGGCGCCCAGGGCTGGCCGTCCAGCAGGCCAGCCTCCCGGGCCACCGGCGGCGGCTGGTGGGGCGGCACCGCGATGAGCAGGTCGCAGCCGGCCTCCTCGCCGTTTTCGAACGAAAGGGCACGATCTTCTGGAGACACCCCCGTTATCCGGTGGCCGGGATGATAGGCAATGCGGCGCTGCTCCAGCATACCCGCCACCGCCTGCCCCACCTCGGCGGCAGCAATGGGGATGGGCCGCGGCTCCGGAGTGTAGAGGCGCATCTCCACCCTGTCTCGCAGCCCGCGCCGCCGGAAGTAGTAGTCCAACAGCAGCGACGCCTCGTAGGGCGCGGGCGGGCACTGGAAGGGGGTGCTGGCCACCACCACCGCTACGCTGCCACCCTGGAAGACCTCCAGGGCCTCCCGCAGGCGGAGGGCGCCATCCAGGTGATAAAAGGTGTGGCCAGCGTCCTTCAGGCCGGGGACGGCGTCGGGGACCAGCTCCGCCCCCAGGGAGAGCACCAGGTAATCGTAGTGGAGCGGGCCCAAGCCGGTATCCACCCGCCGTTCAGCCAGATCAATGCCCTCCACCGGTGTGTGCTTGAAGTCGATGCCCTTCCGGCCCAGCGCGTTCAGGTCACGATAGAGCTGCTCCGGCCGCCGCCAGCCCAGCATGAGCCACAGCAACGACGGCGAGAAGACGTGGATGTCCCGCCGGTCCACCAGCACCACCCGGTGCTCCATGCCCAGGCGTTTGCGCAGCTCCCGAGCGGCCACCAGGCCGCCGACGCCCGCTCCCAGCACCACGATCGTTTTTTCAGCCATCGGGCACCGCCTTCGTTGATTCGGGAGCTACTCCTGACCTCCGGCGGCCGCCAGGGCCTTCTCTACGGCGTCCAGGGGCTCTTAGCTCTGATCACCCTGGTGTCGGCCCGCCCACCGACGGACATCTCCCAGGTGTGCAGTCCCACCACTGGCGTGCCGAACACCAGGGCAAAGGCTATCTCCGACAGCGTGCCCTCGCTGCCGTCGATGGCGATAACGGCCCGGCCCGTCCGCGCGACGATGGCGTTGCGGGCGTAGCCCAGCCCCGTGGCGATGGGGAACTCCACGTAGGGATTTGCCTCCGTGGGATCGCTACCGGGCAGGATACCGATGGTGTGGCCGCCGGCCTCCCGCGCCCCCCTGCACACCGCCTCCATAACACCGGTGAGGCCTCCGCAGACCACGGTGACGCCCCGCCGCGCCAGCTCCCGTCCTACCTCCTCGGCCAGCCGGGCTGTCTCCGGCGTGCAGCTCCCACCGCCGATGACTGAAATAAGCATGGCTAGCCTCTCAGGCGGCAGAGCAGGCCCGCCCTCCCGGATGACACGCCTTCACGGCCCCACCTGTACCGCAAGCTGGAAGGGTGCCGGCTCCGTGGTAGCGGGGGCCATGGCAGCCACCACCACCACCGCCCGCTCTAGCTCCTGGCCAAAGCAGCAGACCCGGGCCTGGCCGCGCTGCTGCCCGTCCAGCGGCAGGTCACGGGCCGCCAGTGAGCCGTCGGGCCGCACTTCCAGGAGCTGCACCAGGAACTCCTGGGGTACCCGGTTGTCCGTGCGCAGGAAGCCCCAGGCCTCCCAGCCCCGGTCTTCCGAGGCGTCGTCCCGGAACCCCAGCTCCGGCACCTCGATGTCATCCAAAGCCAGGCCGTTCGCGTTCACCCCCTCGTCGGTGATGTACTCGAAGCGCACCAGCACCTTCTTGCCCGCGTACGCGCTCAGGTCCACTGACTCCCGCACCCAGCGAGGCTCCTTGTCACCGCCGCTGACGCCGGTGAAGCCGGGGCCGTAGCTGTGCCCCAGGGGGTTCTCGTTGGAGGTGTGGGCGCCGGACAGGATGCTCCAGGTGCGGCCCTCGTCCCCGGAGACCTGGACGTAGCCATAGTCCCAGCCCTTCTCGATGTCGAACCAGACCTGGAAGCGCAGGGTGGCGGCCGCGACGCCGGTGAGGTCGAAGGCCCGGGTGAGGGTGGTGTCGATGGAGTCGCCCCGGTTGCTCCACCAGAAGGCCTGGCCCTCCGGCGGCTGGGCGGGCAGCAGGGGGGCCGTCGTGCCTCCCGAGAACCCTATGGTAGCTGCGCCCCTTTCGGGCTTGATCTCGATATACTTGGCGGCGTACTGCCGCACCTGGTCGGAGAAGGTTGTGCTCTCCGCCACCTTCTTGCTCACGGTGGCCTGCACCTTCAGGCCCTGGTAGCTGTGGCGGGGGTTCGGGCTGTTGCCGCCGAAGTTGGCCACCACCCAGTCTTTGAAGACGTCCCGGAAGCGCTCCGGCGCGCCCAAGCGCTCCAGATAGGCGTCTATCCCGGCGACGCTGTCCTTGGGCTCGGCCACCAGCTCCTTGAGCCGCTCATAGCCGCCCCAGTGCTCGCCCAAGAAGCGCAGGAAGAGGTGGGCCGCCGCGTAGTGGGACCCGTTGGCTGAGGGCTCTTCCTCCCAGTGGGTGAGCTGCACATCGGTGTTGCGCCCGAAGAGCCGGGCCGAGAAGGGAGCGAAGCCATTCAGCTCCTCCGCCAGCACCGATAGCCCCTCGTTCACCCAGCTCTCCTCGTTGCCATCGGCGTGCCGGTGGAGGGCGTGCTGGAGCTCGTGCGCTACCACCGAGTTGAAGGAGTTGGTGCCGGGCCGGAGGATATTGCCGTTGATGTAGAGCATCAGCCGTTGGTTGCTGTACGGGTGCACCACTCGGGGATACTCGTCGGGCGAGCTGTAGTAGCCGGCCGCCCCGTTGAACCTGGCCGTGAGCACGGTGAGGCGGGGATCACCATCGAAACCACCCCTTATCGTGTCCCCAAAGTACCGCAGGTCAGTGGGATAGGTCCTGCTCTCAAACTCTTGAGCCGAGCGCTCCAGGGCAGCCTGGTCTACCTCCATCCCCTGCTCCACATACCAGTACGCGTGGGCGCTGACCACCCGCAGAACGGCCTCCACCTGGAAACGGGTGTAGCTCTGGAGGTCCGTCACATTGAAGGTCTCCCGCTGGCCGAGCTCCCGCTGCGGCGCCGGAGATCGCAGCGCCCTGGGGATAGGCTCCTGGGACCGCAGGCGCAGGCGCTGGGTGATCTCGAAGAAGTCGGCGTCGGGAGGCGTCGGAAGGGCGAACTGCTGGGCGCGAGGGGACCCAGGCGCCGCGGGCACAGCCTCCTGGGCGGCGACCTCCGCCGGCTGCTCGGCTTGCTCGCGGGCGCACCCCGGGGCAACGAGGGAGAGGATGAGGGCGCCGAGGAGAAGGGTGCGGTACATAGGGAACGCTGCCAGCGAGAGCGGCGGAGTGGCGTGTTAGCGGGTCTTGGTCGGCTCGGGCTCTAGGGCCGCGGCAGCCTCCACGCGCCCGGGGACGTGGGTGTACACCTGGGTGGTCGCGATGCTGGCATGGCCGAGAAACTCCTGGAGCTCTCGCAGGTTCAGGCGGCCGCTCTGCAGCATGTGGGTGGCAAAGGTGTGGCGCAGCATGTGGGGCGTGATCTCGGTGCGGAGGTTCGCGGCCTTGGCATGGCCCTTAAGGATGAGCCAGAAGCCCTGGCGGGTCAGGCGCTCGCCCCGCCGGTTAAGGAAGAGCGCGTGCTCCTCGCTGCTGCGGGTCAGACGGTCTCTGGCGTTGGTCAGATACTCCTGCACCGGCTCCAGGGACTCCGGCTGCAGGGGGATCAGGCGGGGGCGCGCTCCTCTACCGACGCATCGGACGTAGGGGTAGCTCTCGTCCAGGATCACATCATCCACGTTGAGCTTCACCAACTCCGTGACACGCATGCCGGTGGCATAGAGCAGGCCCAGCATGGCGCGGTCCCGGCGGGCTTCGGCGGTGTCCCGCTTCTGGGGCTGCTCCAAGAGCTCTTCCACCTCGATGGCGGAGACGGTCTTGGGCAGGGCACGGCGCACGCCGGGGGAAGAGAGCCCCTCCAACGGGTTAGTGGGAATCATCTGGCGGCTGTGGAGGAACTGATAAAAGGACTTAACAGACGCGACCTTGCGGGCCACGGTGGTCTGGGCGTAGCGGCGGTCGTAGAGGGAGGCGATGTACGCCTGCACCAAGTCGCGGCCGGCTTCCTGCCACAACGTTACGATTCCCCGGGACTGATCCAGGCCACGAGCCAGGAGGAACGCCGTGATCTGATTGAGGTCGTTGCGATAGGCCGCAATGGTATTGGTGGAGAATCCCTTCTCGCCCTGAAGGTACTCAAGAAAGCGGGAAATGGCTCCGTCCACCACTACCTCCAACTGCGCCGGTCCCCGGCGCGAGCACATTCTACCACATCCGTCCCCGGCAAGCCTGCCCCGCACCCTACCCCTGGGGTTGCTTCCAGCGTAGGTAGGGGCGCCGCGCCGCTGTAGCCTCGTCCAGCCTGCCCACGGGCGTAAAGTGGGGCGCGGTGCGCAGCAGCTCCGGATCCTCCTCGGCCTCCCGCGCGATGGCACGCAAGGCCGCCACAAAGGCGTCCAGGGTCTGGCGGCTCTCCGTCTCCGTGGGCTCGATCATCAGCGCCTCCTCCACGATGAGGGGGAAGTAGATAGTTGGCGGGTGAAAACCGTAGTCTATGAGGCGCTTGGCGATGGCCAGGGTGTTGGCGCCCTGGGCCTTCTGTCGGGTGCCCGCCAGCACCACCTCGTGCATACAGGTGCGGTCGTACTTGATGGCGTAGAGGTCGGTGAGCTGGGCCCGCACGTAGTTGGCGTTGAGCACCGCGTTGTCCGTCACCTCTCGCAGGCCCTCAGGCCCCAGGGTCCGGATGTAGGCGTAGGCCCGCAGCAGCACCCCGAAGTTGCCATGAAACCCGCCCATGCGCCCGATGGTCTGAGACGGCGCGGAGAAGCGGTAGGCGGAGGCCCCCTCGCCCGCGAGGGCTACCACCGGCGTGGGCAAGAAGTCCGCCAGATGAGGTTTCACGCAGACAGGGCCGGCGCCGGGCCCGCCGCCGCCGTGAGGGGTGCTGAAGGTCTTGTGCAGGTTCAGGTGGATCACGTCGAAGCCCATATCGCCGGGCTTGGCCCGGCCCAGCAGGGCGTTCATGTTGGCGCCGTCGCCGTACAGCAGCGCGCCGTGGCGGTGCAGCTCCGCTGCGATCTCCAGGATGTGGGTGTCGAAGAGGCCCAGGGTGTTGGGCTGAGTGAGCATCAGGGCGGCCACGTCCGGCCCCAGGGCGGCCCGCAGGTGTTCCAGATCACAGTTGCCTCGCTGGTCCGAGGGGATGGCGACCACCTCGTAGCCCGCCATGGCCGCGGTGGCCGGATTGGTGCCGTGCGCCGAGTCGGGCACCAGGACCTTGCGGCGGCCCAGATCAGCCCGGCTCTGGTGGTAGGCCCGCACCATGAGGATGCCCGCCAGCTCACCATGAGCGCCGGCCATGGGCGCCAGGGATACCCCCGCCATGCCGGTAATCTCCCCCAGGTAGCCCTGGAGCTCATAGAGCACCTGGAGCGCGCCCTGCACCGTCTCGGCCGGGGCCAGGGGATGCGCCCAGGAGAAGCCCGGCAGCCGAGCGATGTCCTCCTGGCGCTTGGGGTTGTACTTCATAGTGCAGGATCCCAGGGGATACATCCCCGTCTCCACGCTGTAGTTCAGGGTGCTCAGGTGGGTAAAGTAACGCACTACCTCCACCTCGCTGACCTCGGGCAGCGTCAGCTCCTCCCGCAGCAGCGCGGCCGGCGGCAACGGGCTCGGCAGCACGTCGCAGGGCGGAAGCAGGGCGGCCCGCCGGCCCGGCACGCTCATGTCGAAGAGCAGCCGGCCCGTGGGCTGGGCACTGGCGGGGTTGGGCAGAGACATCGCCGAGCTCACGCTGCTCCTCCATCCGTGGCGCCGTCTCGCGAGGACCGCATGGGCTGCTGGAGAGCATAGGCGTGCAGCGCCCGCACCAGCCGGTCCATCTCTTCTCTGGTGTTCAACTCCGTGCAACAGAGGAGCAGCCCGCCCTCCACCTGGTCGCTCACGTCCAGCCCACCCAGGATGCCCTCCTGGAGCAGCCGCCGGTTCACTTCTCCGGGCGGCACGGGACAACGCACCACGAACTCGTTAAAGAAGGCGCCGCCGAGAGGCAGTGAGTAGCCGGGGAGCGCGGCAATCTGGTCGGCCAGGTAGTGGGCCTTGTGATAGCACTGCTCCGCCACCTCCCGCAGACCCTGCGGCCCCAGGGAGGCCACGTAGACCGTGACGGCCAGGCCCACCAGCGCCTGGCTGGTGCAGATGTTGGAGGTAGCCCGCTCCCGCCGGATATGCTGTTCCCGGGCCTGGAGGGTCAGCACGTAGCCCGTACGGCCTCGGGCATCGGTAGTCCGGCCCACGATGCGCCCCGGCATCTGCCGCAGGTACTGCTCCCGGCAGCAGAAGACGCCCACGTAAGGCCCGCCGAAGCTGAGCGACTGCCCCAGGGGCTGCCCCTCCGCCACCACGATGTCTGCGCCCAAGCTCCCCGGCGGCCTGAGCAGCCCCAGGGGCATGAGGCCGGTAGCCACCACCAGCAGCGCGCCGGCCTGGTGGGCTGCCTGCACCCACGCCCGCAGGTCCTCCAGGCAACCGAAGAAGTTGGGGTACTGCACCAGGAGACAGGCGTAGCTCTCGTCCAGGCGCAACTGCTCCGGGGCTATGGTCTCGTGGGCGATGGCCTGGCCCTCGCAGTAGGTGCTGACCACCTCACGCCAGGACCGGTTCACCGTGCTGAGGGAGGCGATCTTGCTGCGCCCGGTCACCCGGCAGGCCATGAGGGCCGCCTCGGCCAGGGCCGAGGCGCCGTCGTACATGCCGGAGTTGGCCACCTCCATGCCGGTGATCTGGCACATCATGGACTGGAACTCGAAGATGGCCTGGAGGGTACCTTGGCTGATCTCCGGCTGGTAGGGCGTATAGGCGGTGTAGAACTCGCCGCGGCGAAGGATGTGGTCGACCACGCTGGGGATGAAGTGGCGGTAGGCGCCGGCGCCCAGAAAGCTGGGCATCTGATCCAGCGCCAGGTTCTTCTTCGCCAGGTGGACCATCTCACGCTGCAGCTCCAGCTCCGTGAGGCCCGGTGGCAGGTCCAGCGAGGCGTTGCCGATGTCGGGGGGGATGTCGCCGAAAAGGTCGTCTACTGAGGAAACACCCAGGGTGGCCAGCATGGCCTGGCGGTCCTGGTCGGTGTTAGGCACGTAGGAAGGCATCGGCCGGCCCCCTGGGCCTAGTGCTCCAACTCTTTCAGGTAGCGCTCATAGGTGGGATTGTCCATGAGCTGCGCCACCTCGCCGGGGTCTGACATGCGCACCCGGATCATCCAGCCCATGCCAAAGGGGGAATGGTTGACCAGCTCGGGCCGGTCGACGATGGCGAAGTTCACCTCCACCACCTCGCCGCTGACGGGGGAGAAGAGGTCCGAGACGGCCTTGACCGACTCGATCTCACCGAACTTCTGGAACTGGGCGACCTTGGCGCCCAGGGGCGGGAGCTGGACGAAGACCACGTCTCCCAGCTCCCCGGCGGCGTAGTCGGAGATGCCCACCCGGGCGAAGCTGCCTTCCTCGATCCGCATCCACTCGTGCTCTTTGCTATAGAGGCAGGCCTCCGGCCCCCAGGCCGCGGCGGCCTTGGCCAGCTCCGCCAGTTCGTCGCGCTCTTCGTCAGCCATGGCCCTTCCTAGTCTGCAAGAATGGCTTCTGCCCGGCGCTCCATGACCATGAGGAGCTGCCGCAGGAAGAAGGGGGTAAACACGCCCGCCTCGATGCCCCGGTCCAGGAGCTGTACCAGCTCCGCCTCCGTCAGGTGAGGCGCGCGCGGGATCATCCGCCCTTTGCGCCACCAGGACCAGCGGATCACCTCGGCTTCGCCCCCCTTCAGCCACATTCGCTCGATGCGATGCTCGTCTCCCTCCCCCGTGGGCAGGCGCGCTTCGGCACAGAGGGCGGCATGGCGGGTCTCCCGCAGGGCTTCAGGCATTGCCGTGCTCCTTCTATTGCTGCTGCAAGTAGGCGCAGCACTTCTTGTGCAGGTTCTGGTCTATCCGTCCCGTGGAGAGATAGTAGTTGAGCATGACCTCTAGGCTCAGAATAGAGTGGAGGGTGCAGCCGTGCTGGCGCAGGCGTGCGGCAGCGCCCTGTCCGCGGTCGATGAGGACAATGGCGTCTGTAGCCCGCAGCCCCTCTTGCCGCAGGACATCCGCCACCTCCAGCACGCTGCTGCCGGAGGTGATGAGATCGTCGACGATGAGCACCGTCTGGTCCGGCTCGAAGGCCCCCTCCACGGCATACCGCCGATGGCTATTCGCCGCCCGCGCCGGATAGGCATAGATCATGGGTGAATTGGTGGCGAGGGAGAAGGCCGTTGCGATGTGGAGCCCACCCACAGGCACACCGGTCACCAGTTGAAAGGGATGCACCCTGGGATGCAGGCGGCCCAGCTCGGCCTCCACGTACTGGGCCATGACCCGGGCCGCACGCCGGAGCACCCGGGGCCGGCTGATAATGCGCCGAATGTTGACGTAGACGGGGGAGTGTTCGGTGCTCCGCCCCAGAGTGAAGTCGCCAAAGCGGACGCCTCCCAGCTCCCACAGGGCGCGGGCCAGCCATAGGTTCTCCGCTTCTCCAGTCCGCTTCGGCATCCTTGCCACCCGACAAGCGGGGCCCCGGCTCCCGGGCCCCCGCGGCGGCGCCAGGCCTTTCCTTCCGACAAAATAATAGCCCCTTCTTGGCAAGTAGCCCGGGAGCTAGCTCCCTAATACTAACCCAGGACAGCACCCTGGGCAAGGGCGGCGGTTCGAGAGTGTTTATCAACCTGCCACCTCAGGCTCAAGCCTGAGGCATTGTGAGTGGCTGTGCTGCAGGCTTCAGCCTGCAGTGCGGAGTTATCAAACACCCTCTCCGAAGGCGGGGGTGAAAAACTCACCATGAGCGGCTTGGGGTGGCGCCTCTATTGTCGTCGTGATGCCGGCAGTCTACGGCGGTCGCCACCTCTACCTATTCCGGTCGCTTGTAGAAAGGGCGACGCACCACACGCGCGGGGATCGCGTTGCCCCGCACGTCAATAGCGATCTCTGTGCCCACTCTGGCGTGAGCCGACAGGACGTACCCCATGCCGATGCCCTTGTTGAGGGTGGGGGCGTAGCCGCCGCTGGTGACGACGCCCACCTCCTGGCCGCCGGCCAGGATGCGGTGGTGGGGACGGGGGATGCCCCGCTCCACCAGCTCGAAGCCGATGAGCCGCTGCGGCGTGCCTTCCGTCTTAGCCCGCAGGATGGCCTCTCGCCCGATGAAGGGCCCTTTGTCCAGCGCGACAGTCCAGAGCAGCCCCGCCTGGACCGGATCGGTCTCGGGCGAGATGTCGTTGCCGTGGAGGGGCAGCGCCGCCTCCAGGCGCAGGGTGTCCCGCGCGCCCAGGCCGCAGGGGGTTACCCCTCCCTCCAGCAGGCGCTGCCACAGCCCGGCCACGTGTTCCGCCGGCGCGATGATCTCAAATCCGTCCTCCCCGGTGTAGCCAGTGCGGGCCACGGTAGCCGACTGCCCGGCCACCGTCAGCTCGCACCACCGGAAGTAGGCCAGACCCCGCACCAGGGCCGGATCGGCCAGGCTTACCAGGCGCTCCGCGGCCTGGGGCCCCTGGAGCGCGATCATGCCGGTGGCGGCGGTACGGTCCTCCAGCGCGACCCGGGACCCCGGTTCCCGCCACCGCCGGAGCCAGTCCAGCACGGCGGGGGTATTGGCCGCGTTGCACACCAGGAGAAAGGAGTCGGGCCGGCGGCAGTAGAGGATGGTATCGTCCAGAATGCCGCCGTCCTCCGCGCAGATCAGCGTGTAACGCCCGGCGCCGGGCTCCAGCCGGGCCACGTCGCAGGTGAAGATGCGCTGCAAATAGGGTACGCAATCCGCCCCCGAGAGCTCTAACCGCCCCATGTGGGAGACGTCGAACATCCCGGCCGCGTTCCGCACCGCCCGGTGCTCCTCCAAAATGCCGCCGTACTGGACGGGCATGCTCCACCCGGCGAAGGGCACCATGCGCCCCCCCAGCGCCAGGTGCTGCTGATACAGGCAGGTGGTCCGGAGAGTACCTGTAGCGTCGTTCATGCCGCAGGGGCGTCCGCCACTGCGAGATTCCGCACCTGGGGTAGCTTGGCGGCAACTCCCGTGGCCGTGGCCACCACCACCACACCACCCAGGGCCACGGCCACGGGCGCGCCAGCCACCGTCGCGACGCCTCCCGCCAGCAGGCCACCCAGGGGCAGCAGACCCCAGGAGAGGGAGTAGATGCCCATCACCCGCCCCCGCAGCTCGTCGGGCACCAGGGCCTGGAGGGAGGTGTTGACCGTGGTCATGTAGAGGGAGTTGACCACGCCGGAGAACAACAGCACTAGCACGGAGAGCAGGTAGAGGGGAGAGAAGGCGAAGACGACCAGGCTCAGGCCGAAGAGGGCGGCGCCGGTGATGAGCAGCGGGCCCCGGTAGCGGAAGTTCCCCAGGTAGGCGACGGTGGTGCTGCCCATGAGGGCGCCAACGCCCGAGGCAGCCATGAGCATGCCGTAGCTGGAGGCGTCCACCTTCAAGATGTCCTGAGCGAAGACGGGCACCAGGATCACGTAGGACATGCCGAACACGCTGTTGATAAAGGTCATGCCGATGAGGGCGGCGAAGACCGGGGTCTTCAGCACGTAGGCGACACCCTCCGCCATGTTCTGGCCCAGGTGGCCCCTGCCGCCCGTCCCCGGGCCGGGCGCGACCTCCATCTTCAGGATGGCCAGGACCATCACCCCAACGGCAGCGGCGGTGAGGTAGAAGCAGGTGGCGATGCCAACGGTGGCGATGAGGAGACCCCCGATGGCGGGACCAACGATGCGCGTCCCCTGCCAGACCATGGATTGTAGGGCGATGGCGTTGGTGAGGTCGGCCCGTTCCACCAGTTGGGGCACCAGGGCCATGCGCGCCGGCTGGTCGAAGGCCTGGAGCGCCCCGGCCAGGACGCCCGCCAGCACCAGGTGCCAGATCTGGATCTGGTCCGAGGAGACCAAGAGCGCCAGCGCCAGCACGATGAGCGCGTTGCCGCTCTGGGTGTAGAGCAGCAGCCGCCGCCGGTCCACCCGGTCGGCTACGGCGCCGCCGACCACGTTCAGCAGGATCACTGGGAGGGCCTGGGCCGCGCCCACCAGCCCCAGGTACGCGGCGGTGTGCCAGCGCTCGTACACCAGCCAGGCCTGGGCCGCAAAGAGCACCTGCAGGCCCGTGATGGCCGCCACCATACCGAACCAGTAGTAGCGGTAGTTGCGGTGGCGCAGGGCGGTGAACACCCGGAGGCGGCCCTGGCCCGCCGCGGGCGCACGGACAGAAGTAGTCTGCATGGGGCCTTTCTAGCGGGGAGGCCTGGCGCTGGCCTCAGGGGGCCGAACGCCCCCATTATAGCAGAGGGGTAGGAGAGGCTCAAAATACGAGGAATGAATGAGAGAGTGCAGAACAAGGTTCCACAACGAGAGGAATGTGCGCTGCTCTGGTTCGACAAGCTCACCACGAGCGGCTCTCCCTTCGACCCTTCGACTGCGCTCAGGGCAGGCAAGGGTGAGCGGACTTATTCAGCGGTCTCTGGAATCACACTACACAGGTGGGGTTACCCCCTCTCTCACACCGCCTCCGCGCAGCGGGTAGTCCGGCTCCTCGCCCCGCACTGCGGCAGCCACGGCCAGCAAGACCTCCGTGGTGTCCTGGGTCGTGTCCATCAGATAGTGCGGGCGGCGGACCGGCTCGGCGCCGGGGGCCATGGCCTGGTACACCTCCCAGGTCGCGTCGGAGCGGTCGGCGCCCTTCGACCCTTCGACAAGGCTCAGGGCAGGCTGGCTCAGGACGGCGCCCTGGGCGCCCCTGGCGCGGGCCTCCATCCGCTGCCGCACCACCTCCGGCGGTGCATGCACCGCCACCACCACCAGACCCGCGTCCGCGTCCCGTGCCACCCGGTAGGCCCGGCGACGGATGTCCTCCGTGAGGTTGGTGGCATCAAAGACCGCGGACACCCCCTGGCGCAGCAGCGCGCCCAGCGCCTGGTATGCCACCCGAAAGACCAGGGCGTGCTCACCGTTGGTGTAGCGGGGCCGGGGGACGAGGGTCTTGCGTACGTCGTCGGTCTCGACGATGGCCACCGGCGCCAGGGCCGCCAGCCGCCGGGCAAAGGTGGACTTGCCCACCCCCGGCAGGCCCGAGAGCACCACCAGCACAGCCCGGTCAGAAGGAGGCGGCAGGGGGGAGAGATGCTCCAGCACCCGCGCTACTTCGCTGCGCGTTGTCTACACCTCACCACGTAGACCTGCAGACGAGCAGATACTTCGCTCCCTGTGGTCGCTCAGCATCACAACAGGAGGCTAGAATTCCAGCACGATCTTGACCACCCCGTCGGCGCGGCTCTCCGCCAGCTCGAAGGCCCGCTGCGCCTGCGCCACAGGCATCCGGTGGGTCAGCACCGGCCGCACGTCCACCCGCCCAGAGAGGATGAGGTCCCGGGCAAAGGTAAAGTCCTTCTCCTTGTCGCCCTGGCTGGACATGAAGATGGTCGGCTCCTTGCGGAAGAGCGCCAGGCAGTCGATGAGCATGGGGTTTTTCTTGGCCAAGCCGTACCAGGTGATGTAGCCCGACCGCCGGATCAGTTGCACGCACAGGTTATAGGTCAGCTCCTGGCCCACTGCCTCCACCACCATGTCCACACCCTGGCCGCCCGTCAGGTCCATGACTGCGCTGATGGGGTCGTCCTTGGCCGGATTGACGGAGTGGGTGGCGCCCATCCGGCGGCCCAGGGCCAGGCGGCCATCCTCCAGGTCCAGCCCGATGATGGGGCCGGCGCCCAACTGCTTGAGCATCATGGTGAAAAAGAGGCCGATGGTCCCCTGCCCGATGACGGCCACGCTCCATCCCAGCACGCTGGGCCACTTGTGGCAGCCGTGGAGCACCACCCCCAGGGGCTGGCTCATGAGCAGCTCCTCCAGGGACCGCTCCTGCGGTAGCGGGATGAGCCGCTCCGGCTCCCGCACCTGGAACTCCCGGAAGGCCCCGTCGTAGGCGATGTCCAGCACCCAGTCACCGGGGCGCAGCCCCGGCGCGTCAGACTCCTCGACGATGCCCACGATCTCGTGGCCCGGCCGGCCCGGCTCCATGGGATACTCCGCCTCGGGGCGGGTCAACATGGCGTTAGGCCAGTCACTGCCGCAGATGGAGACCAGGGCGGTGCGGGTCAGCACCTGGCCCGGCGCCATCTGGGGCTTGGGGATGTCGATGAGCTCGATACGCCTGGGCGCCACCACCTGAACGGCACGCATAGATCGTCCTCCTTGTCCTGGATACTCTGGATGGCTGGAGGGCTGCAACACAGGCGCCGGCACGAACGCGCACACGGAAAGGGGGCTGGCCGGCGCTACGTCGCTCTCGGGATCCTCCTCAGCTCCGCTTTGACGCAGTTCTGCCGGTCTGGGCACTCCACCCGGGAGACGTCGGCGTCGCCCCAGGGGAAGCCGCCGCCGAACTGGAGCATCATGATGCGGGGAAACACGTCGTGGTAGAAGAAGCCACACATGCCTGCGGTGTCGTGGGTGCTCACCTCGAACTTGTCGCCTACCTGGTGTCCCCAGGAGCAGTTCCCCTTGATCTCGGTGATGGCGCACTCCACGCGATGGCCTATTGCCAGGGGCTGCCGTTGCGTCACGTCAATACCTCCACGTTGTATGGGCGAGCAGGCTCGACCAGCGCCCCCTTTCCGGCGGTGTTCTCGCTACGAGCGGCGCACGCCTGCCCTGGCGAACTCGTCCCGGCGCTCCAGGGTGGCCTTGCGCAGCTCCGGCGGGATGACCTTGGCGCCACCCAGCAGCTCTGCGTTGAGGGCCAGGTGCGCCGACTCCTCCAGGATGACAACGGCGCGAGCGGCGCCCGCCGGGTCGGGGCCGAAGGCCAGCACACCGTGGTTTTCCAGGAGCACGGCCCGGATCTGCTTGCCGCTGGCAAGGGCCGCCGCGATATTGGCGATGGCCATGGGCGAGCCACGCGGGCCATAGTGGGCCAGGGGCACGCCGTCGGTCATGCCCGTGCGCACCATCGCCTCATACCAGCAGTCCATGGGCCGCCCCGCCACTGCGAAGCTGGTGGCGAAGGGGGAATGGGTATGGACCACCGCGCCCGCCTCTGGGCGGTGCTTGTAGACCACGGCGTGCATGTGGACGATCTCGGCGTTGGCGGGGTCTACCTCCCCTTCCAACAGTTGGCCCTCCAGGTCCAGGAGGGCCAACTGTTCCGGCCGCAGGTTATCGAAGGAGCCACTGGCAGTGAGGAGCATCCGGTCAGCGCCGGGCACCCGCACGCTGAAGTTCCCGTGGTGGCTCAGCGACATGGCCCCAGAGCGCACCAGGAGGCCCGCGGCCTCGACGACGCTTTTGCGCAAAGAGAGCAGCTTGGCGGCAGCCATGGGAAGTCCCCTTCGACAGGCTCAGGACAAGCCCTTTCGGCTCGCCGGCGGCGGATGCTTCAGCCATGCGCTGCGCCTACCTGCCGGCAGGCAGGAGCATCGCCGTCGGTGGCAGCATGATACGACCCTTTCGCTGCCGAAGCAACCGTCGCCTAGCGCAGCTCCTCCTGCTGCCAGGGGTGGATTGCCCGCGACTTCAGCTCCATGGGGATGCCCGCCACCACCAGGTAGACCTCAGTGGCGAGGGTGGCCAGGCGCTGGTTGGCCCAGCCCAGCAGGTCCCGGTAGGCCCGACCGGACGGGTAAGGCGGCACCAGACCCATGCCCACCTCGTTGCTCACCAGGATGAGCGAGGCGCGGCTGCCACGGTACCAGTCGTGGAGGGCGCCCAGCTCTCCGGCCAACATGGCTTCTGCCACGGTGGTGTCCGGCTCGTCCACCCCCCTGGGCGAGGCCGCTGCCTGCACGTTGGCCACCCAGAGGGTCACGCACTCTGCCAGCACCACCGCGGCATCACCCGCGCCAGCCTCCAGGGCATCGGCCAGGTGAAGGGGCTCCTCCAGGGTACGCCAGCCGTCGGGCCGGCTGCGCTGGTGGGCCTCGATGCGCTGGCGCATCTCCCGGTCCAGGGCCTGCGCGGTGGCCAGGAAGAGCACCGGACCACCCATGTCCAGGGCCAGCTTCTGGGCCAGGTCGCTCTTACCGCTGCGGGCGCCCCCCAGGATGAGCACGAAGCGCCGGGCCACAGCTATGCCTTCAGGCCAGCCAGCGCGTATATCGCAGCACTATCAAGGTTGGCCCGCACGTGGGCCGCCCAGCGGTCGAAGGCTTCTTCCAGGGAGGGCAGGCCGGGCGACGGGGTCAGAGGGACACCCTTGCCGAGGGCGATGGCCTCCAGGAAGGCCCGCCGGAAGCCCGGCGCGTCGAACAGGCCGTGGATGTAGGTGCCGAAGACGTTGCCCGCCAGGCTCACCGCGCCGTCCGGGTCGTTGGCGGGCTGCCCCGCCCGACGGGTCACCCGGAAGGCGGGCCGCGCCGTGCCCCAGGTGCGCCCATTGTGGATCTCATAGCCCAGCACCGCCGCGCCGGCCATCTGCGCCAGAGGGCCGGCAGTGGCGACCGCGCAGCCTTCCACCTGCTCCGTGCGCTTCCCGGACACAAAGACCGTTTTCACCGGCAGCAGGCCCAGGCCCGGCGCTTCCTCCTCCTGGGACTCCACGTGATCGGGGTCGCGGATGGAGCGCCCCAGCATCTGGAAGCCCGCGCAGATGCCCACCACGATCTGGCCTTCCTGCGCCAGCCGGCAGACCGCCTCGGCCAGACCCTGTCGCCGCAGGAAGGCCAGGTCGGCCATAGTGGACTTGCTGCCCGGCAGGATGACCACATCGGGGTCGCCCAGCTCTGCCGGGGTGCGGACGTAGCGCAGCGCCACCTCGGGCTCCTGGGCCAGGGCCTGGAAGTCGGTAAAGTTTGATATCCGCGGGAACTGCACCACAGCTATGTCGATCACCGGCACCGCCGCGGCAGTCTGTGCAGCCGGGCGTCGCTCCTCCAGCGCCACCGCATCCTCTTCCGGCAGGCCGTGGCTTGCCAGGTAGGGCACCACGCCCAGGACGGGGAGGCCGGTGTACGCCTCCAGAAAGCGGAGGCCGTCTCCCAGCAGGGAGAGATCGCCCCGGAACTTGTTGATCACCAGCCCCCGCACCAGGGCGCGGTCGGCCGGTTCCAGGAGCTCCAGAGTGCCCACCAGGTGGGCGAAGACGCCCCCCCGGTCGATGTCGCCCACCAGCAGCACCGGGGCGTCCACCGCCCGGGCCAGGCCCATGTTCACCAGGTCCACGCCCCGGAGGTTCACCTCCGCGGGGCTGCCAGCGCCCTCGATGACCACGATGTCGTAGATCTCGCGCAGCCGTTCCAGGGCTCCCAGCACGACAGGCCACAGCGCCTCCTTGCGCTGGTAGTAGTCCCTGGCCGAGAGAGCGCCACCGGCCCGGCCCAGCACCACCACCTGAGAGCGGGCGTCGGCCTCGGGCTTCAGCAGGACGGGGTTCATGTCCACTGAGGGCTCGACGCCCGCGGCCTGGGCCTGGACCACCTGGGCCCGGCCCATCTCGCCGCCCTCACGAGTGACGAAGGAGTTGTTGGACATGTTCTGGGCCTTGAAGGGCGCCACCCGGTAGCCGTCCTGTCGCAGGATGCGGCACAGGCCCGCCACCAGCAGGCTCTTGCCCACGGAGGAGGCGGTGCCCTGGAGCATGAGCAGCTTCGCCCGGCCCACGGCTAGCCTACCGTGACGTCATGGGGCAGACCCCGAAGATGGCAGACGTCGTTGATGCCCAGGACCACGAGCCGGCGCTGTCGGACGGGATAATCCTGCTCCTGGGTGGCCAGGGTGGTCACGCTGCACGGCGCCAGGTAGAAGGGGTACCCGGCAAAGGGCGTATCCCGGGGCAGCCCCAGGGTGGAACCCAGGATCATGGACAGCACCCCGCTGTGGCTCACCACGGCCACCGCGCCGTGGCTGCGCTCCAGGAGGCGCCGCCAGGCCACGTGGAGCCGGTCCCACACCTCCACGGCAGACTCGCCGCCCGGCGGCGCGGCCCGGGGGTCCCAGCGCACGCGCTGGCGCTCCTCCGGGAAGAGGCGGTTGGCCTCCTCGATCAGGAGAGGCTCCCAGTCACCCTGGGAGCGCTCCATCAGCCCGTGCATGTAGACCAGGGGGACTTCTCGGTCCTCCGCCAGCAGCTCCGCCACGCTGCGGCAGCGCTGGAGGCTGCTGGAGAACACAGCCGTCAGAGGCACTCCCGCCAGGCGGTCCCACAGCCGCTGTGCCTGGAGCAACCCCAGCGCCGAGAGCGGAGAGTCGGACTGGCCCTGCACCCGCCCCTCCCGGTTCCACTGGGACTGGCCGTGGCGAATCAAGTAGATGGTGAGCGGCTCTTCTGCCATCCCCTAGCCTACGTTTCGTGGTGGAAGGAGCGGTTCGCTGGTCAGCACTCGCGCCACCGCTGCCACAAGGGTACGACACTCCGGTAGGGTCCTCACAGCGATGCGCACGTACTCCGGCAGTCCGAAGGAGGCGCAATCTCGGACGCAGCAGCCCTCCTGCAGCAGCGCCCGGCGGAAGGAGGCGCCATCGCCCACCCGCGCCAGGAAGAAGTTGGTGGCGCTGGGAAGGATCTCCAGCCCCTGGGACGACAACGCCTCGATCAGATAGTCCTTCACCTCCCTGAGCGCAGCCAGCGACTGCCCCACCTGCTCGTACGTCCGGAGGGCAGCCAGACCCGCCGCCTGGGCCGGCGCGCTCACGCTCCAGGGCGGCTGGGCGACCCGCAGCGGCGCCAGCAGGGGCTCAGGCGCGATGGCGTAGCCCAGGCGCAGGCCCGGGATCCCGCAGTCCTTGGTCATGGAGCGAAGCATCAGGAGGTTCTCTATCAGGCCGCTCTCCAGGCAGGACTCTGGCCGCGCCAGAAAAGGCAGGTAGGCCTCGTCGACGACGAGTAGCGTGTCCGGATGCGCCTGAGCCAGCCGGCGCCACTGCTCCGCCGGAACATGGACGCCCGTGGGATTGTTGGGGTTGCAGCAGAAGGCCACCTTTGGCGAGAGGCGGGACAGCTCCCGTTCCAGGAAGGCCAGGTCGGGCGCAAAGTCCTGCTCGGCGCAGCTCATCACCCGGCGCACCTCGGCGCCTGCGATGCGGGCGGCCGCCGCGTACTCGTCGAAGGTGGGACCCAGCACCAGCGCCTGATCGCCGTGATCCAGGTAGCTCAGGGCAGCCAGCCACACCAGCTCTACGGAGCCATTGCCCACCAGGATGCACTCCGGGGGCACGTCCAGACGCCGGGCCAGCGCAGCCCGCAACTCCCGGGACTCAGGGTCCGGGTAGCGGGTAACGTCGGCGCTGGCCACGGCCTCACCCACGCCCGGCGGCGGGCCAAAGGGGTTGGTGTTCACGCTGAAGTCCAGCACCTGTCGGGAGTCCAGGCCCAGGGCCGCCAGCTCCGCGGCGGTCACGCCGCCGTGCGCCGCCCGGACTAGCCCGGCCAGGTACGGTCTAGGCCGCGGGGGCATGGATGGCCACCTCCGCCAGCCCAATCCCGGAGAGGGCGAGGGCGACCCCTCCACCCAGGACCCGCAGCGCACGACGCAGGTCGGAAGCAACCGGCTCCCTCGCCTCAGCGCCCAAGCGGTAGGCCCCCAGCTTCTCTAGGCGTACCCCCAACGCCCCGGCCATGGCGCTCATGGTCCAACCGGCGTTAGGGCTCGCGGTGAGCCCGTGGTCACGTAGCAGAAGCCGCCAGCTCCCGGGGGCACTGCCGCCCGCCGGCGCCGCCGCGGCCACCAGGAGCAGCGCCGCCAGCCGGGCGGGCGCCCAGTTGAGCAGGTCGTCCAGCCTGGCTGCTGCCTTGCCCAGATACTCGTACCGGCCGTGGTAGCCCACCATGGCGTCCAGGGTATTCACCGCCCGGTAGGCCAGCGCGCCGGCAGGCCCCAGCGCCAGGTAGGAGAGGAGCGGCGCCACCACGCTGTCGGTCAAGTTCTCCGCGGCCGACTCGATGGCCGCCGCCGCGACCTGGGGCGGCCCCAGGGCCCCCACATCACGGCTGACGATCATGCTCGCCCGGGTGCGCGCCACGTCCAGCTCCCCCACCTCCAGCGCCCGGCCCACGGCGGCCGTCGAGGTGAAGAGAGCCTTGATGGAGAAGGCCGGCTTGAGCAGCGCCGCCCCGGCCAGCAGGTGGAGCAGCGGCTGCTGGCCAGAGAGATACCCCAGCAGGGCCCAGGCCGGCAGCGCAAAGGCGCCGGTCACGCCGCAGACCATGACCGCCCCGAAGAGGAGCTGGCGTACCGGGCCGTCCTCCGGCGCAACCCGCAGCCACTGCCCTGCCAGCCATCCCATCCATACCACGGGGTGGAGGGCCGCAGCATATTCACCCAGGAGCAGGTCGTAGGCCACCGCCAGGCCCAGCATCAGCAATGGTTCTGGCACGCTAGCCACCGCGTCCCCAGGCCCGGCACGCCTCCACAAAACGGGGCGCGAGGTCGGGCCGGGCGCCGAAGTGGACATGCGCGTAGGAGGCCAGCAGGTTGCCCCGAGCGTAGCCTTCCAGCCGGCCTGGCTGCTCCTCGATCTCGAACGCGGCCCGCTCCGGCGGCAGGTCTCTCTCCAGGCGGGACCAGTGGAACTCGTGGGCCCGCACCGTCTCGCCCCGGGCCAGCAGCGGCGTATCCTGGCGCGCCCGGGCGCTGAGATAACCCAGGCCGACCCGCCGGCGCTGCATGACGCACGTGCCCGGCACCAGACCAGCCATGGGATGCCGGACGCCCTCGAAGTCGGCGATACCTTGCGCCAGATACATGAGGCCGCCGCACTCCGCAACCACGGGCATCCCGGCCGCAGCAGCCTCGGCCACGGCCCGCAGCATGGGCTTATTGGCCGCCAGCTCTCTGGCATAAAGCTCCGGGAACCCTCCACCGATGTAGAGGCCCTGCACACCGGAGGGCGGGGCCTGGTCCGTCAGCGGGCTGAAGGAGACTAGCTCCGCGCCCCAGGCCTCCAGCAACTCGAAGTTCTCCTGGTAGTAGAAGCTGAAGGCCCGGTCCTGGGCGACCGCTATGCGCGCTCGCCGGGCCCGCGGCGCCGGCGGGAACAGGCCGCTGGCCTGCGCCACCACCGGAGAGGCCTGGCGGGCCAGGGCAAGCAGGCCCTCCAGGTCGGTGTGCTGGGACACCACGTCCACCAGCGCTCCAAGCGCCTCTTCGGCCAGGGGCGACTCTCCTTCCGGTACCAGGCCAAGGTGGCGCTCCTCCTGGCGCAGCGCCTCGCTGCGGGGGATCGCGCCCAGCACCGGCAGCCCTGTAGCCCCAGCCAGGGGTGTCGCGACCATATCCCGGTGGCGCCCGCCCCCCACCTGGTTCAAGATCACGGCTGCCACATGGCACGCGGGGTCGAACCGTTGGAAGCCCAGGGCCGTGGCCGCCGCGCTGCGGGCCACCGCGCCCACGTCCATCACCAGCGCCACCGGCGCATCCAGCAGCTTGGCGATCTGGGCCGTGCTGCCGGTGTCGTCCTCTCCGGAGCGGCCGTCGAAGAGCCCCATCATTCCCTCAATAACGGCGATGTCGGCCCCCTGGCAGGCCCGGACAAAGAACTCCCGCAGCGCCTGGTGGGGGAGCATCCAGCTATCCAGGTTGCGGGCAGGCACGCCCGCGGCGCGGCTCAGGTGGCTGGGATCGATGTAGTCGGGGCCGCACTTGAAAGGCTGCACCCGCAGGCCACGCCTCCGCAGCGCGCCGATGATCCCGGCGGTGATGGTGGTCTTGCCCACGCCGCTGGTGACCCCCGCAATGACCAGGCGGGGGATGGCAGTGCTGATGGTTTTCTGGTTCACCGTCTCCTTCCTGAAGGCACGGCGGGGTGATGCCTGCGGCAACGCTCCATGCTACTGCTCGCCTTTGTAGCGGTCAAACACGGCGCCGACTACTGGGCGGCCAGGAGCGCCAGCAGCACCAGCGCCTGGACCACCTCGTTGATAGCCCCGTAGGTGTCCCCCGTCAGACCGCCCAGGCGGGCCACCAGCGCCTTGCCCATGAGCCAGGTGGCGCTCCAGACCGCTGTGAGCAGCGCGGCGCCCAGCGCTCCTGCAATGACCACGCAGATGAGCAACGTGACGGCGGTGCCCACCACGATGGTGGACGTCCTCAGCCCGGCGCGAAACTGTGCGCCCAAACCCTCCGCGTGGGCGTAAGGGAAGGCCCCCAGCGCGAAGCTCATGGCCCACCGGCTGAGCGTAGCCATCAGAACCAGCGCCGAGGCGCGCAGCCCCGCCTGTTCGGCAGGCAGGTTAGCCGGCAGGCTGGCCAGCGCGCTGTACTGCACCAGGACCAGCGACACGACACCCGCCACACCGTAGCCGCCGACCCGGCTATCCCGCATGATCTCCAGGCGTCGGGCCGGCGCGATGGCCGCATGAAAGAAGCCGTCGCAGGTGTCGGCAAGGCCGTCCAGGTGCAGCCCTCCCGTGATGGCCAGCAGCAGGAGCAGCAGCAGCGCCGAGGCCACGGCCGGCGGCAGCGTCGCCAGGAGCAGCGCGTCCGCCGCCGCCAGGGCCAGCCCGATCGCCAGGCCGACCACGGGGAAGAAGGCCACTGCCGTCGCCATCCCGCCGGAAGCGGGTACATGTCCCGGCAGGGGAATGGCCGTCAGGAAGCGGAACGCCGTCAGGAGCGCCACGGAGCGAGGCTATCCTTCCTCGCCCTTCGACAGGCTCAGGGCGTCGTCCAGCGCGGTGGAGACGCCCGCGTCGGCAAAGGTGGCCATCTCGGCCAGGAGCCGCACCGCCGCCTCCAGGAGCGGGAAGGCCAGCACCGCGCCAGTGCCCTCGCCCAGGCGCAGATCCAGGTCCAGCAGCGGCTTCAGGCCCAGCCCCTGGAGGGCCGCGGCGTGGCCCGGCTCGGCCGAGCGATGGCTTGCTATGAGATACTCCTTGACCCGGGGGCACAGCGCCACCACCACCAGGGCCGCCGCGCCGGAGATGAAGCCGTCGATCACCACGGGCACCCGGTGGGCCGCGGCGCCCAGCATCACTCCCGCCAGCCCACCGATCTCCAGCCCGCCCAACCGGGCCAGCACATCTATCGGGTCCCCAGGGTCCACCTTGTGGCGGGCGAGGCCATGGCTCACCACCTCCACCTTTCGCTCCCAGGCGGCTTGGCCGATGCCGGTGCCCCGGCCCGTCACCGCGGCTGGCGGCTGCCCGGTGAAGGCTGCGACCAGGGCGCTGGAGGCCGTGGTGTTGCCGATGCCCATGTCGCCCGTGGCCATCAGGTCCAGCCCCTGGGAGATCAGGTCCTCCACAACCTCCAGGCCAACCTGGATGGACTGATGGGCTTCCTGACGGCTCATGGCCGGCCCCAGGGTGAAGTCCGCCGTGCCTCGGGCCACCTTGCGTGACACCAGGAGCGGATGCGACGGCAGGTCGGCGGCCACGCCCGCGTCCACTACCACCACCCGTGCGCCCGCCTGGCGGGCCAGCACGTTGATGGCGGCCCCGCCGCCCAGAAAGTTGGCCACCATCTGGGCGGTGACCTCCTGGGGGTAGGCGCTGATCCCCTGCTGCGCCACGCCATGGTCCGCCGCCATGACCACCACCGCCTTGCGCTCCAGGCTTGGCGTCACCCGGCCCGTGATCCCGGCGAGCTGCACAGAAAGCTCTTCCAGGCGGCCCAGGGCGCCCCGGGGTTTGGTCAGGCGGTCCTGGCGGGCTCGGGCCGCGGCCATCGCGTCCTGGTCAAGCCCGCCGATGCTGGCAAGTGCGGCATCAAGGCGAGACATGGGCGTCTCTCTGGCCATCCCGACTATCGCGGCGCATCGGCAGGACGACGGGGGCGCCGTTACGGGGATGGGTCGCCAGGGCCGCCTCCACGCCGTAGACCTGGGCCACCCGCTGGCCCGTCAGCACCTCCTCCGGCGTTCCGTCGGCCACCAGCCGTCCCGCGGCCAGCAGGGCCAGCCGAGGGCAGTACTGGGCGGCCAGGTTCAGATCGTGAAAGACGGCCAGCACCGTCAGCCCGGTGGACTCCCGTAGCGCCAGCACGGCCTCCAGCACGCTGGCCTGGTGGCCGATGTCCAGGTGGGCGGTCGGCTCGTCCAGGAGCAGGAGCTCCGGCTCCTGGGCCAGGGCCCTTGCCACCACCACTCGCTGGCGCTCGCCACCGGAGAGGTCTGCCATGGGGCGCATGGCTAGCTCCCAGACGCCCGTGGCCTCCATGGCACGGCGTACCAGCCGGAAGTCCCGGGGGCCTTCTCGACCCAGAAAGCCAAGGTGGGGGTTCCGGCCCAGCAGCACCACCTGGTAAGCCGGTACGCCCTCGGGCAGCACCGGCATCTGGGGCACCACCGCCACCCGCCGGGCCAGCTCTCCCGGTGGCGTCGCCATGACCTCCCGCCCCCGGAAACGCACGCTGCCCTGCCGGGGCCGCACCAGGCCGCTGATGGCGCGCACCAGCGTGGTCTTCCCCGAGCCGTTGGGGCCGATGACGCCCAGCAGCTCGCCAGGCTCCAGGGCCAGGCTCACACCCGCAAGGGCGGGCCTGTGCCCGTAGGCTACCCAGAGGTCCCAAACCTCCACCAGCGCCATGATCTGTCCTAGAACAGGAGTTGCCGCCGCCGGCGCAGCAGGTAGAGGAAGAAGGGGGCTCCGCTGAAGGCCGTCACCACCCCCACGGGCAACTCCATAGGGGCCAGGATAGTGCGGGCGATGGTGTCGGCCAGAATGAGGAAGGCGGCGCCGGCCAGCATCGCGCCCGGCAGCATGGTGCGGTAGTCGTGCCCTCCTAGTAGGCGCACCACGTGGGGCATCACCAGCCCCACAAAACCGATGAGCCCGCTGACGGACACGGCCGCCGCGGTGGCCAGGGACGCGCTGGCCACCAGGAGCAGCTTGGTCCACTCCACGTCCAGGCCAAGCTGGCGAGCCTCCTCCTCGCCTACCTGGAGTACGTTCAGGGCCCGGGCCAGCAGCAGGATAACGGTTCCGCTGGCGGCCATGTAGGGCAGCGTCCCCAGCAACCGCTCCCAGCTACTGAGCGCGAAGCTGCCCATGAGCCAGGAGAAGATGACGCGCAGCTCCTCCCCGCTCAGGGCCATGAGCAGCGAGGTGAGGGAGGAGGCCAGGGACGAGATGGCGATGCCGGCCAGCAGCAGCGTCGCCACCGGCAGCGTCCGGCCCGTGCGGGCGATGCCATAGGCCAGAAGCGCCGTGGCCATTGCGCCGGCAAAGGCCGCCAGGGGCACCAGCCCGGTCATGGTGCTCACGCCCCGCAGCGGCGGCAGCAGCAGCGCGACCGTGGCACCCAGGCCCGCTCCTGCTGCCACGCCAATGAGGTACGGGTCGGCCAAGGGATTGCGAAAGAGGCCCTGGTAGGCCGCGCCAGCGCCCCCCAGCGCGGCACCCACCAGGCCGGCCAGGAGGATCCTGGGCAGCCGTATCTGAAAGAGGATGGTCTCGTAGGCGGCGGGCCAGGCGGTCTCGACGCCGCCGACGCCGGCGCGCTGCAACAGCATCTGCACCAGCGTGGCGGGTGGGATGGCCACAGAGCCTTGCGCCGCGGCGACCAGGGCCACGCCTGTCAGTGCCAAGGCCGCGCCCAGGAGTAACGGCCAGCGGCGCGGAGCCAGGCTGAGGGGTGGCGCGGCGATAAGGGTCTGATCCCCTGTAACCGCCGCCGCGTCCTCAGCCGTTGCCTTCACTGGAAGCGCTCCGGATAGAACTGGCGGGCCAGGAACTCCAGCCCCTCCACCACCCTGGGTCCCGGCCGGTGGATGATGTCCCGGTTGGGGATGACCAGGATACGCCCCTGGCGCACGGCCCGCATCCCGCTCCAGCCCGGCCTGGTGCGCAGGGTCTCCGGCGTCTCCCCGGCCTCCGGGTCCGCCAGGACCACCACCTCCGGGTCGTCGGCGATGACCTTCTCCGGACTGAGCTTGGGGAAGGGCGACGGCACGTCGGCCGCGATGTTCCGGAGTTTCAGCATGGCCAGGATATCCCCGATGAAAGAGTCCGGCCCGGCCGTGTGCAGCTCTGGGCTCAGCTCGTAGAACACCGTAGGGCCCTGGGCGACGCCCTCCAGCCGGCGCTGCACGCCCGCGATGCGGCCCTGCATGCTCCGGGCCACCTGCTCCGCCTGCTCGCCGTTGCCCGTCACCTTGCCCAGCAACCGCACCCGATCCAGGATGCCTTGCACGGTCCCGGCCTCGGTGAGGTAGAGCACCGTCAGGCCCAGCTTCTCCATCTCTGGCACCGCCGCCTTCTGGCGGGTCACCGCGACGACCAACTGCGGGTCTAGGGCCACGAGCTGCTCCAGGTTCACGTTGGAGTAAGCCAGCTTGGGCAGCTTGCCTGTGTCGGGCGGATAGTCAGAGAACTCGTCCACCCCCACCATCAGCGCCCCCGCGCCGATGGCGTACAGCACCTCGGTGTGCCCCGGGCTCAGGGAGACGATGCGCCGGGGCGGCGCGGCCAGGGTCACCGCGCGACCATCGTCCCCCGTCACCGTCACCGGGAACCCGGGCTGCTGGACGGCGCCCGCCGCCGGCACCGCCGCCCGGGGTGAGGGCGGCGGCTGGCAGAGCACCATCACCTCCGCCAGGAGGAAGATGATGGCCATGAAGATACCCAGCACCTTTGCGACGGTAGCCATAGACACCTCGGACAAAAAAATCCCCATCCCGGATCGGAGATGAGGACGGCGTGGGCACGCGCCCTCCCTACCTCTCCGCGGAGGCACGGGACGCAGCAAGAGCAAGCGGTCTGGCTCGGCTCGCCTCGGGCGAGCGATACAGTTGCGGGACAGCGCCGGACTCCCACCGGCTTCGCCCCTGCGCCCTGCGCAGGCGCTCTGACTGCGACTGTTCAGTTGTGGACGCTATCTTACCATCCGCCGCGGCGAGCAGCAAACAAGATGGCTGTTCACTGATCCGGAGGGGGAGAGTAGCCCATCGGCCCTCAGACACCAGCGCCGTTGTCAGCTAGACGGGCAAGGTGTACACTGGCCTCAGAGCGCAAGGAGGCAGGCATGATGGCTACGGCACTCCCTGAGCGAGAACCTGGAACGGAGCAGGGACCTGTCCTGAGCCATGCCGAAGGAAAGCGGCTGGTTGAGCATATGCTGCAGGACGCCGCGCTCTCACAAGCCACGGAGCAGGGGTACAAAGATTTCCAAGAAGGCCGCTTTTCTAAGCTGGAAGATGTGAAGCGGAGGCTCGGCGACGTTTGATGCCGTTCTCTCCGATACCATCGAGCGCTTCCTCACAACGCTAAGCCCGGCAGAACGAGAAGAATTCTACCGGGCTTTCGATGTCCTCCTGCAAGACCCCTATCCCGATGGCGATACCAAGGTCAACCTTCCCTTACCATATCGGCCGGGCACCCTTGGCTTCGGCTTCGGGCGCTTCTTCCTCACGTACACCTTCCTCAATCCGGCGACCCCGCTCATTATCGGCCCATCACGGGTAGTTGACCGTCCTACGTAGGAACAACCTCCACTCTTACCCCCCAAAGACGATGCGGCGGAGAAAAGCCCCAAGCCGATCAAAGATGCTCATCTGGGTCGGCAACAGGCTAGAGACAATTGTCACCTGCCGAGAAAGTAGCGGCGGAGGAAGCTCACAGGCCCGCGGTCGCCAGCGTGTCCCAGGGGGAAGCGCCAGGCTGAATGGTTCTGTCACTCCTGCACCTCCAGCCGCTGGCCGTGGTCGAAGGTAACAGTAAATCGGTCAATCAGATGTCGTCCTAGCAGGAGCTCCGTACCCAAGGCGACAATAGATGCAGGAAACGAGGGGTCAAACCCCAGGAGCGTAAGGCTACCCTCATACGATGGAGCCCAGATCCGCTGCTCGCCGACCAGTCTGTATGGTGTCAGATAATCAGGCAGTCCTAGCTCAGCTAACATGCTTTCCGGGACTGCGAGATGGCCGTCAAAGCCGGTGTCCAAGTAAGCCCAGCCCTGCTGCTCAACGCCACGGACCTGCCAGGAGATGTGGAGATAGGGGTAATTGATGCTTTCTATGGTGTGGCGTTGCGCCATCGCAGTTCTACGCCGACCCTACGAAAGGCGAAATTTCCACTCCCGAAACGCGCGAGGGCTTTCTGCTCTACCTCCAGATCGTCATGCCCTAGAATCACCTCACCGTCCGGCCCGATAGCAAGGTACTCCCCGACGTGGTCCTTTTCTAAGGGCTTGCCGTAGCGCTCATACAGGCGCTCGTCCTCCTCCGCCCGGCCTTTGACCCACTGGTGCAAGTCCACCATCGCGCGCCCTCCTCTTGCCACTGAGGAGAGTATAGCATAAGGCAAGCGCAGGGTGGCGGACTGTGCTCGCAGCTCCCGCCCGCCTACCCACTAAAGAATGTGCGGCGGAGAAAAGCCCCAAGCCGATCAAATAGGCATCTGCTCCAAAGGAGTGAGTAGTGTCCTAATTTGCATTAGGTTCGAGCCAGCCCTCACAGATATTCTTGAGCCTTCCAGCGATCTTCACCGCGTAGTCCACTTGATCCGAGTGCCAACCCACCTGGTGATCGATAATCCCTGGTTTCCCTTTCAGTGCATCGTCCGGTTCGTGACCAGTACCCCCGGCTTTCTTTACGCGCACGGGCTGACCATTGTTGTACTTCCGCTGCGGTCCTACCATGTCATGACATCTCCTTCTAATGCTGCTCCTAACCTATCACCGCCTTAACTGCTTTCTCTTGCGAGTCCACGGACGCCTAATAGAGCCTCGCGAAAAAGCGAGCTACGACGGCTTTCAACCTGCTGAGCACGCCAGGCAGCAGATTCTCGTTGACGACGGAATTGGCTAATTCTTTCTGGGCAAGCGTCTGGCCTGCCAGAGACGCATGCAGGATCGTCCCGGACTCCCCTACTACCCAAATACTGTTGCCTGCTGATCCTACTCGCTGAAGATGCGCTGTGGTTCCGATGGTCTGTTTTTTCCAATGTAGGCCACCGTCTGTAGTCACGAGAACGGCGCTTGGCTCTCCGACCGCTACAGCTATGTTCGCATCAATTGCAGTTATGCTGATCATGCCGATCCCCGTTAGGCTAGCCTGTAGCACCCAAATGTCTCCCCCATTAGTGGTCTTGAAAATAGACCCGGGCTTGTTCCACCACCATCCGACAGCCCACGCTACATCATTATTCACCGCAGCTGCGCCATAGAGATTGGCGTCAGCGCTGATGTTTTGAGCCACCCAGGTAAGACCACCGTCGGTGGTTTTCAGAATGATGCTATAGTTGCTCGCGGCCCAAGCGGTACTTGGACTAACCGCCGTAATATCGTTGAGCGTCTCTGTTGTCCCGCTCTGCTGTCTCCCCCATGTGGTCCCGCCATTAGTGGTCCTAAAAATTCTCCCGCTGGACCCCACAGCCCATGCAGTATTCTTATCCAGAGCGACGGCCGCACTACCACCGCCAAGGTTGCCGTTCTGCGCAATCCATGTGGTACCGCCGTCTATAGTTCTTAGCAAGTGATCAGTATCCATAACCCAGGCGATGTTTGCGTCCACGGCCGCCACCCCCCATAGTTGGACGTTCGTTCCTAGAGAGCGCAACACCCACGTCGCTCCCCCGTCGGTGGTTTTGAGAACTGTCCCGCCGCCACCCACTGCCCAAGCTACATTTGAGTCTACCGCGGCAATGCCATTAAGCCCCTGGGTCGTGCCACTGGTTTGCCTTACCCATGTCATCACTCCCGATGTCGTACTTGTTGCGGTCGCTGTAGCTGTGGCGGTTGGGGTGAAGGTAGTTGTAGGTGTGGGTGTAGGGGTTCTAGTAGGCGTTTGTGTTGCCGTAGCGGTCGGAGTGGAGGTAAAGGTGGCCGTAAGTGCAGGTGTAGGGGTTCTAGTGGGCGTTTGTGTTGCCGTCGCGGTTGGTGTGGGGGTTGGCGTCAACGTAGGGGTGGCAGTGGGAGTTGGTGTGGGTAGAGCGGAGAAGATGGCAACGCAGGTTTTGCTGTAGCTCATGGTGACCACCCCATCGGTGCAATCGGAGTCGCCCGCCCAGCCGTCGAAGCTGGAAGTCGATGCCGGCAACCCCGTCAGGGAGACCAGCGTGCCGAGTTGATATACCTCGGTGCAGTCAGTCCCGCAGTTAATGCCCGGTGGTGAGCTGACCACTGTGCCCGAACCGGTGCCGGTCTTAGCCACAATCAGAGTAGCTTCGTCAGGCTTGCTGAAAATAGCAATGCAGCTCTTGCTACCGTCCATGATGACTACGCCGTCATAGCAGTCGGAGTCACCACTCCAGCCGTCGAAGATGATCCCGGGCGCGGGGGAGACAGTCAGGATAACTGCCGTGCCGGTCCGAAAGTTCCCGGCGCAGGCGAGACCACAGCTTATCCCCTGCGGTACGCTGGTCACCGTGCCCGTCCCCGTGCCCGCTTTGCTCACCACCAGGGTGTAAGTGGCTGGGGTGGACGTCGGGGTCGGGGTAAAGGTAGGGGTCGCCGTCGGCGTTGCCGTCGCACTCGCTGTTGCAACTGGCGTTGTTGCAGGGGTGCCGGGCCCTATTGGCGCAGCCGAAGTCGGTGACGCGGTTGGCGTTGGCGTCGTCGTAGCTGGAACTGGCGTAGCAGTGGGTGATGAGGGTGCTGGGGTAGGTGTGGGAGTGATGCGGCTCGGCGTGTTGAAGTAGTAAGGCAGCGACCAATTGACGGGCGTGCCGTTGCCCTGGACACGGGGCCTGACCCGCCAGTAATAGCGGGTCCCCTGCTCTAGGGGGTAGCTCACGGGCACGGCCCAGCTATTGAAAGGGCGGGATTCGCCCCCGTGGAGCACGTTCCAGTACACGGGGGCCACTGCGGTGGCAGGTTTCGTATCAAACAGGCTGTCCCTGCTCAGCTGAAGCTCGTAATAGAAGATATAGGGGTTGTCGTCGGACCACACAAGCGTAGCTAGGATGACGGTAACACGGGGGGGCAGTCAATAGGTCAAACACACCAGATGACGTTGGCGCTACCTCCTGCGAGCTTAGGCCCCACCGTTTGGCCGTAACCTACCGCAGGCTTCAGAGGTTGTGAGAAATCCGGGAGCTTTGTAGGGCAGGCCCTTGTGGCCCGCCAGGGGGGTGGGCCTGCCCGCCGCAGGCGGGGGACAAGCTCTTCGACAAGCTCAGGACACGCCCCCACCTTACACGAAAAACGGACAAGCTCTCAGCTTGACTGCTGCCGTTACCAAGTACCTTCGTCAAACACTGGACTGTTGCCGTGCCACCGAGTACAATCCCATTCGACCGTCCCAGCGCGCGGCACCCGGACAACCCGACCAGACCGCAGCGCCGGAAGAAACTCGCGGAGGAGGTACGCCGTGAAACTGGTCTACTTCAACGACTTCCGTCTGGGCGTGGTGAGCGGCGAGAGCGTCGTCGACGTCACCGGCATCGTACAGGAGATCCCCCACGTGGGCCCCCACGACCTGATCTCCCGCCTCATCGAGCGCTTCGACCAGTACCGGGCGCGCCTGGAGCAGGCTGCCCGGGCCGGCGGCGGCACGCCCCTGAGCCAGGTGCGGCTGCGGGCGCCCCTGCCCAAGCCGGGCAAGATGCTGAACATGGCGGGCAACTACCTGGAGAACGGCTCGCTGAAAGAGCCCCGGCCCATCAACGGCTTCCTCAAGTCGCCCAACGCCGTCATCGGCGATGGGGACACGATCGCGCTGCCCGACGCGCCGGTGACCACCTTCCACCACGAGGCGGAGCTGGGCCTGGTCATCGGCCGCAAGGCCAGCAAGATCAGGGCCGCCGACTGGCGCAGCTACGTCTTCGGCTGCGTCAACTACATCGACACCTCGGCCCGGGGCCTGGGCGCGCCCAACGCCGACAACTTCTTCCTGGGCAAGTCCTACCACACCTTCGCCCCCATGGGGCCCTACCTGGTCACGCTGGACGAGGCCGGCGACCCGCAGAACAAGCCCATCCAGCTCTGGGTGGACGGCGAGCTGCGCCAGAACTACAACACCAACGACATGGGCCACAAGATCCCCGAGACCCTGGAGTGGGCCACCTCCATCGCCACCCTGAACCCCGGCGATATCCTGGCCTGCGGCACCAACCACCAGGGGCTCGGCCCTCTGCAAGACGGAGATAAGGTGGAGATGGAGATCCCCGGCCTGGGCCGCCTGCACCTGAACGTCACCGATGCCAAGAAGCGCTCCTGGCCCAAGGGCGTGGACCGGGAGACGGCCGACCGGGCGGCGGGCCGCGTCCGCGCTTAGAAGGCTTCCCGCAACAGGTTGCAGAACAGCCTTTCCACTCGTCTGGAGCCTGCCTGCCCTGAGCTATGCCGAAGGGTTGAAGGGCGGGTGCGCTCGTGTTTCCCTTCGGCAAGCCTGCTTGTAGTAGGCAGGGTAAACCAGGCTCACCATGAGCGAGGCTTCAGCAGTCGGTGAGCATGCTCAAGCCAAACTTCAGGAAGGACTAGCGCCATGAAACTCGTCTTTTTCAACGATCACAAGCTCGGCCTGGTGAAGGACGACCGGGTGGTGGACCTCTCCAGCGCGGTGCAGGACGTGAACCAGCCCACGCCCCAGGACCTCCTCAACGGGGTCATCGCCGGCTTCCAGCAGACCTACCGCGCCCGCTTCGAGGAGCTCTCCCGCAGCGCCCAGGGCGTGCCTCTCTCCAGCGTGCAGCTCCGCTCGCCGGTGCCGCGTCCCAACAAGATCGTGGCCATGGCGGCCAACTACCTGGAGAACGGCGCGCTCAAGGAGCCGCGGCCCATCAACGCGTTCCTCAAGTCACCTGAGTCCGTCATCGGCACCGGGGACACGGTGATGATGCCGCCGGCCCAGGCCCCCATCTTCCACCACGAGGCGGAGCTGGGGATCGTCATCGGGCGGGAGGCCACCAACATCCGGGCCGACCAGGCCATGGGCCACATCTTCGGCTATGTGAACTTCGTCGACGTCTCGGCCAGGGGGCTGCACGCCAACAGCTTCTTCTGGGGCAAGTCCTGGGACACCTTCGGCCCCTGCGGCCCCTACCTGGTGACGGCGGACGAGGTGGCTGACCCCCAGAGCCTGGCCATCCGGCTCTGGGTGAACGGCGACCTGCGCCAAGACTACAACACCAGCGACATGGGTCATAAGATCCCCCGCACCATCGAGTGGATCTCCTCGGTGGTCACCCTGGAGCCGGGAGACCTCATCGCCTGCGGCACCAACCACCAGGGCCTCAGCGCCATCCAGGACGGCGACAACCTGGAGATGGAGATCCCGGGCCTGGGGCGGCTCCAGGTGAAGGTGCGGGACGACCTGAAGCGGTCGTGGCCTCGGGAGATCGACCGTGGCCTGGCCGACTTCATCTCCGGGCGGTCGTCGAGCCCGCCCGCGTGGATCAGGCGGTAGGCTGAAGAACGGCGGCTACAAGAGCGTACCCTGAGGCACTCGAAGGGTACGCTCCTTCGCATCCGATGCGCTTGCCCTCACCCTAACCCTCTCCCAGGGGGAGAGGGCTTCTTCCTCCCCCTCCCAGGGGGAGCCTGCCTGCCGCAGGCAGGGCCAGGTGGGGGTAAGGACACATCGCCCTACGGCTGCTTTCACCCTCCCCTCCCCCCTCCCTTCCTGGGAGGGGGATGCTCTTCCTCCCCCTCCCAGGGGGAGCCTGCCTGCCACAGGCAGGGCTAGGTGGGGGTAAGGACACATCGCCCTACGGC
>JACPQN010000036.1 GCA_016190485.1 Chloroflexota bacterium | reverse complement strand
TCCTGGCATTGTTGGAAAGCCTGGGTGAAGAGACCAACCTGCTCCGTTATGTAGGCCTTGCGGCCTAGTATCAATTGCAATACCATAAGCCTGCAGCATAGCCGCTCAGAATGCCTCAGGCTTGAGCTTGAGGTGGCAGGTTCATAAACACCCTGCGTTGGAATGGCTCTGTAACGAAGGATCGAATAGTCGTACAATAGGGTGGTAGCCGTCGGCGAGGGCGTGGGGTTCCCAGGCCGACCAGAGGGAATGGCATGCCCAAATATTACCCAGTCTTCCTCAATCTGGCGGGCAAGCCCGCTGTGGTGCTGTGTGGCGGTCGGGAGGCCGAGCGCAAGGTGGCAGGACTCCTGGCAAGCGGTGCCCGGGTGACCCTGATCAACCCGGAGCTGACACCGGAGCTGGAGCGCCTGGCGGGTGAGGGTGCGATCGCCGTGGAGCGCCGGGGCTACCTGTCGGGGGACTTGCGGGGTGCCTACCTGGCCATTGTGGGCACCGAGGACCGGGAGCTGAATCACCGTGCGGCTACCGAGGCGCGCCAGGAGGGGGCCCTGGTCAACACCGTAGACGACGTGCCCTACTGTGATTTCATCGCTCCTGCCACCATCGAACGGGGTGACCTGACGGTGGCGGTATCCACAAATGGCAAGAGCCCCGCCATGGCCAGGCGGATGCGGGAGGAGCTGGAGGCGTATCTCACCCCCGACTATGGGGACCTCCTCCAGGTGCTGGAGCGAGTGCGCAGCCGTCTGCTCCGGCGCAAGGTACGCCCCCGCCCCGATGCCTGGCAGGAGGGCATGGATCCGGCCTTCCGGGCCCTGGTACGCCAGGGCGCTCTGAGCGAAGCCCAGGAGCGACTCTTTCAAGACCTGGTGCGGGCCGCAGCCCAGGACTGGCGGCTCAAGTCGGACGCTGCCGGGTGGTGTACCAAGATCGTCGAAGCCGCGGCGCGCCAAAGCCCCTCCGACGGCGTGCCGCAGCGGCAGGGAGCGCCCGCCTAGTGCCCCTCCTCCTCGTTGGCATCAACCACAAGACCGCGCCCCTGGAAATCCGGGAGCGTTTCGCTCTGAGCAGCGAGCAGGGGCAGGAGATGCTACGGCGCCTGGTGCCCTATGTGCCTCACGCCGCGGTGTTGGCCACCTGCAACCGCACCGAAATCTACGCCACGGTCCACAACACCCAAGTGGGTGTCCAGCACCTCCAGCGTTTCCTGGCGGACTGGACCGGAATCCCGATGGGCGAGCTGGGGTCCTACCTCTACAGCCACCTCCACTGGGCAGCCCTGCGGCACCTCTTTCGCGTGGCCGCGGGGCTGGACTCCATGATCCTCGGAGAGGAGCAGATCCTCGGCCAGCTCCGGGACGCGATGGAGCAGGCCAAAGAGCAGCAGTCGCTGGACGCCGCGCTCTCCGAAGCGCTCCTCCAGGCCCTCCGCACCGGGCGGCAGGTGCGGTCCGAGACGGCCATCAGCCGCAACGCCGTCTCCGTCAGCTCCGTGGCGGTGGGCCTTGCCCGGGAGCATCTTGGGAGTTTAGATTCGCTTCAAGCCCTGGTGATCAGCGCGGGTGAGGCCGGCAAGCTTGCCACCCGTAGCCTGGCGGGGCAAGGGGTGCAGCGTCTTTGGGTTACCAACCGGAGCCCCCAGCGCGCTCAGGAGCTGGCCCAGCGCATGGGCGGCCAGGCCATCTCGTTCGACGACCTGGACGGGGCGTTGGAGACCGCGGACTTCGTCATCACCGCCACGGGCGCCTCCACCCACCTGCTCACCAGGAACCGGATGACCCCCATCCTCGAGCGCCGCCTGGGGCGTCCCCTGCTGCTGGTGGACATTGCCGTCCCGCGCGATGTGGAGCCGTCGGTGGCTCAGCTCCCCGGTGTGGTGCTCTTTAACCTGGACGACGTGCAGCGCTTTGCGGTGCGTAACCTGAAGCTGCGGGAGCAGGAGGTCGTGGGTGCAGAACGTCTCATCGAGGCGAGTCTGGCCAGGTTTCAGCGGTGGTGGCGCACCCGCGAAGTAGTGCCCACCATTGCCGCCCTCACTGCTCGGGGGGAAGACGTGCGCGCCGCCGAGGCGCAGAAGACGCTGCAGCGGCTCTCCCACCTGGCTCCGGAAGACCGGGAGCGCCTGGAGGCCATGAGCAGGGCCATCGTGAAGAAGCTCCTCCATGAGCCCCTGATGTACCTGAAGGAGCGGCGGGACGGCGAGTCCTCCATCGAGCTGGTGCAGGCCCTCTTCGGCCTGTCGGCTCCGGAGCACGATACGCTGGGTGAGGACCCTCATCCGCATCCGCCGGGAGCGCTCGCGTGAGCACGACCACCCGGCCGCTGGTGGTGGGCACCAGGGGTAGCCCCCTGGCCCTGGTGCAGACCCAACTGGTGCTGGACCAGCTCCGGAAGCTGCATCCTCACCAAGAGTTTGTAGTTGAGGTTAGGTCCATCTCCACGGAAGGTGATCGTACTCAGGCGCAGGATGTGCCGCTGCAGCAACTGGCCGGGCGCGGCGTCTTTGTCAAAGACCTGGAAGTGGCCCTGCTGGAGGGAGCCATAGACCTGGCCGTGCACAGCCTCAAGGATATGACGTCCGAGCTTCAGGCGGGGCTGGTCATCGCCGCGGTGCCGGAACGGGAAGACCCCCGGGATGTCCTGGTCTCCCAGACTGGTGGGCGTCTCGACTCGCTGCCAGAGGGCGCGCGGGTCGGCTCCAGCAGCCCCCGCCGGGCGGCGCAGCTCCGGGCGCTGCGGCCTGACCTCCGCTTCGAGCCTATCCGCGGCAATGTGGATACCAGAGTGCGCAAGGTGGAGCGGGGCGAGTACGACGCTGCGGTGCTGGCCGCGGCCGGCCTGGTGCGCCTGGGCCTGGCGGACCGGATCGCCGAGTATTTCCCATCGGAGGTTTGCCTTCCGGACCCCGGCCAGGGCGCGCTGGCCGTGGAGGTCCGGGCCGACGACGCCCGCGTGCTGACGCTGCTGGCGCCGCTGAATCACCCCGAGACCTGGGCGGCGGTGACTGCCGAGAGGGCGCTGCTGAAAGCCCTGGGCGGCGGCTGCCAGGTGCCCATCGCGGCCTTTGGAGAGGCGACAGATGGCCGGCTTACGCTGCACGGGCTGGTGGCCTCCCCGGAGGACGGGGGGCTGATCCGCAGCGTCGCTACCGGCGCGCTGGATGCTCCGGAAGCCCTGGGCCAGTCCCTTGCCGAGAGTCTCCTGGCCAAGGGCGCCCGCCGATTCCTGGCCCTCCCATGAACCGCGTGGCTGCGGGCAAGGTGTACCTGGTGGGTGCCGGCCCCGGTGACCCGGGCCTCATCACCGTCAAGGGCCTGGAACGCCTGCGGCAGGCCGAGGTGGTGGTCTACGACCGCTTGCTGAACCCCCAACTCCTGCGCCAGATCCCGGCCGCGGCGGAGCTTATCTACGTTGGTAAGCGGGTGGGCGCCCACACCATCACCCAGGACGAGATTAACGGCCTGCTGGTAGAGCGGGCTAAGGCGGGCAAGACCGTGGTCCGCCTCAAGGGCGGCGACCCCTTCGTCTTCGGGCGGGGTGGCGAGGAGATCTTGCTGCTGGTGGAGGCCGGCATCCCCTTCGAGGTAGTGCCGGGCGTCACGTCCGCGGTGGCGGTGCCCGCCTATGCCGGCATCCCCGTGACCCACCGGGGCTACGCCTCCTCCTTCGCCGTCATCACCGGCCACGAGGACCCGACGAAGCCCGACAGTAGCATCCGCTGGGAGCACCTGGCCACCGCCACCGATACCCAGGTCTTTCTCATGGGGATGGAGAACCTGCCCCTCATCGTGGAGCAACTCATCGCCCACGGGCGGCCCGCCAGCACCCCCATTGCCCTGGTGCGCTGGGGCACCTGGCCCCAGCAGGAGACGGTGGAGGGCACCCTGGCGGATATTCTCCAGCGGCTTGAGGGCCAGCCTTTCGGCCCACCCGCAGTGATAGTGGTAGGGGAGGTTGTGCGCCTGCGGGAGCAGCTCCGCTGGTTCGACCGGCGGCCCCTCTTCGGCAAGACGGTGCTGGTGACCCGCTCTCGGGACCAGGCCAGCCAGCTCTCACAGCTCCTCAGCGACCTGGGCGCCAAGCCCGTGGAAGCCCCGGCCATTGAGATCCGGGAGCCCGAGGACTATGGCCCCCTGGACGCGACGCTCCAGAGGCTGCGCGACTACGGCTGGGTGGTCTTCACCAGCGCGAACGGCGTGGAAGCGGTCTGGCGTCGGCTGAAGGCCCTTGGCCTGGACGCCCGGGACCTCGCGGGCGTGCAGCTCGCGGCCATCGGGCCGGCCACGGCGCAGGCGCTGGAGTCCCACGGGATCTTCGCCGACCTGGTGCCGGAGCAGTATCTGTCCCAGGCGGTGGCCGAGGCGCTGGCGCAGCGGGGGCTTTCGGGCGTGCCGGTCTTGCTGCCCCGGACTGATCTGGCCGGAGAGGACCTGGCAGGCGCCCTAGCGCAGCACGGCGCCCAGGTGGACCAGGTGGTGGCGTACCGGACTGTTCAGGCGGCCACGCTGGAGCCGGAGGTTGGCGAGTTGCTGCGGCAGGGCAAGGTGGATTTCGTCACCTTCGCCAGCTCCTCCACGGTGAAGCACCTCATCGCTTTACTAAAGGGTGACATCAGCCTGCTCTCAAAGTGCGCCACCGCCTGTATCGGCCCGGTGACGGCCAGGACCGCCCGAGAGCTGGGCCTGCGGGTCGACATCGTGGCGCAGGAGCACACCGTGCCGGGGCTGGTGCGCGCGGTCCTTGAGCGCAGCTCCGGGGGTGAGGAGGCGCGATGGGGCTGACCTACCTGGAGATCGAGGTTGGAAACCCGGCCAACCCTCAGCGGATGGAGAAAGTGGACTTCTTGGTGGACTCTGGCGCCGTCTACTCGGTGGTCCCGGCCGCTGTCCTCCAGCGCCTGGGAGTAGAACCCTTAACCGAAGAGACGTTCCGACTTGCCAACGGCGAGACTATCCGGCGGAAGAAGGGTGTCGCCCTGTACCGCTACGGAGAGAGAATAGGGGGAGCAGACGTGATCTTCGGTGAGGAGGGCGACGCGCAACTGCTGGGCGCCTTCACGTTGGAGGCTCTTGGCCTTGCTCTTGACCCACTGCGGCGGGAGCTCCGCCCGCTGCCGCTTACGCTGACACAGCTCCACTTGCCTGGATAGGAGGCTGGACCATGCTGAAGACCCTGACGCCTGCCCGCTTTCCCGCTGCCCGCTTCCGGCGGCTCCGGCGCACCGGGCTGCTGCGAGAGCTGGTGCAAGAGACAAACCTCAACCCCAAAGATTTCGTCTATCCCCTCTTTGTTACCCATGGCCGGGACGTGCGGGCGGAGGTGCCCTCTATGCCCGGGGTGTACAACCTCTCCGTGGACCAGCTCGCCGGCGAAGCCCGGGAGGTGCGGGACCTGGGCATACCGGCTGTGCTCCTCTTCGGCCTGCCGGCGGAGAAGGACGAGGTCGGCTCCGAGGCCTATGCGCCCGATGGCATCGTGCAACAGGCGGTGCGCGCCCTCAAGGAAGCCGCGCCGGAACTGCTGGTGGTTACGGATGTCTGCCTCTGCGAGTACACCAGCCACGGCCACTGCGGCGTGGTGGTGGACGGCGACGTGGACAATGACCGCAGCCTGGAGCTCCTGGCCAACACCGCCCTCTCCCAGGCCCAGGCGGGCGCGGACATCGTCGCCCCCTCGGACATGATGGACGGTCGGGTGGGCGCTATCCGGGCGATCCTCGATGCCGAAGGCTATACTAACACACCAATAATGGCCTACGCCGCCAAGTACGCCTCGGCCTTCTACGGCCCCTTCCGGGAGGCCGCGGACTCCGCGCCCCAGTTCGGCGACCGCCGCTCTTACCAGATGGACCCGCCCAACGTGCGGGAGGCCCTGCGGGAGATCGAGACAGACATCCAGGAGGGCGCGGACATCGTGATGGTGAAGCCGGCGCTGGCTTTCATGGACGTCATCGCCAGGGCCCGGGAGCTCTTCGCCCACCCTCTGGCGGCCTACAACGTCAGCGGTGAGTACGCCATGGTCAAGGCCGCGGGCAGGGCCGGCTGGATCGACGAGCAGCGCATTACTATGGAAATCCTCACAGGCATCAAGCGGGCCGGCGCCGACATCATTATCACCTACCACGCCAAAGAGGCCGCCCGCTGGCTGCGGGAGGGGAGATGAGCAGTTGGTTACGAAGACTGTCACTACAGGAAAGTTAGGCGAACTGTTCGTATTCTCAGAGCTGCTCAAAATGGGGAGCCTGCCCTACCTACCACTTGTTGACGCTGAAGGGGTTGACGCTATCGTTCGAGCATCCGACGGAAGGCTCTTGGAACTTCAAATCAAGACCGTTGGATCGCAGAGATCGCCTCGATGGTTCCAGGTACAGCGCCTCCAAGCGTCTGAAAGGCTGTTCATCATTTGTGTTGAACCGGACCATACCACCTGGATTATTCCATCCTACGCGTTCGAGAAATATGCGACAAAATCCAAGGGAACTTACGACCTTGATCTCGACGGAACCCCGCGCGGACTTAACGCTCCCAGAAAGGAAATACTCGCTCCTTACAGGAACAATTGGAGTTTGCTGAACAGAAACGAGGAAGACTTGGAAGACCTGCTGGCCATGTATGAAAGCATGGCAGCGCCGGAAGAGGAGCGCATAACCCTGGAGGAGTATCTGGCGCGTAAGGCTGCTAATGTATGAGATAAGATTTTAGCAGCCGGAGAGCTCAAAAGGAGGTCGATGCTCTCCCCCAATTGGTTCTTGAACGGGTGTTGAGTGTCTTGCGGACGTTCGTGGAGGAGCCGCGACCGCAGGGCTCAGAAAAGCTCGAAGACGACATCTATCGAGTCAGGGTCGGGCGGTACCGTGTGATTTACAAGATTTACGACCAAACTCCTGAAGTCGAAATTGGCTCAGTTCGTCTTCGTAATGAGAGAACGTATACCGGCATTCATGAACTGTTTAGGTGACCTCCCCTTTCACCCTCCCGCGCCTCTGGGCTGCGGCGGCCCTGGCCTGCATCTTCGTGGCTGTCTCCTTCACCTGGGTCTACCCCGCGGACTTCTGGTGGCACCTGCGCCTGGGCGAGGAGGTCCTCTCCGGCAGGGGCATCCCCACGACCGACGCCTACTCCTTCACCGCGCAGGGGCAGCCTTTCCTCTACCAGGCGTGGCTGAGTGGCACGCTGCTGGCTCTCACGCACAAGGTTGGGAGTATCCCCCTGATTGTCCTGCTCAACGCCCTGAGCTTCACCGCCGCCTACGCGCTGCTCCTTACCGTGTGCGCCTGGCTCTCAGAAGGCTCGCTGCGGACCGCCGCGGCCGCCGCCTTCGGTGGCTTTCTTCTCGGTGTGGAGAACTGGGCGGTGCGGCCCCAGACCTTCTCGGTGCTCTTGTTCGCGCTCACCTGGTGGCTGCTCTGGCGCCATGCCTTGGGCAAGGGCCACGCCCGGAGTCTCTTGCTGCTCCCCTTCGTCACCGCGCTGTGGGCCAACCTTCATGGCGCCTTCTGGCTCTCCCTGATCCTCCAGGGCTGCTTCGTGCTCGCGGGGGCTATCCTGGCGAAGGTGCCGGGCTTGCCGCTGCGTTCCCCGTCCGGGCCGGCCTTGCGCCCGCTGCTGCTGGCGCTGCTGGCCAGCGCCCTGGCGACGCTGGCGACGCCCTATGGTTTGAGCATTCTGGGTTACACCCGCACCATCCTGACTGATCCCTCCATCCGCGCCTTCATCCTAGAGTGGGGGGCGCCCACCCTGGCCGCCGGCCCCGGCAGAGCGCTGTATGCCACCCTTGCCATCCTGCTGCTCTTGTGGGGCTTTGGCCGGCGGGCGCTCCCCATGCCCGCGCTGCTGGCACTGCTGGCGCTGGGCTGGGCGGCGTTGGGGTCCAGCCGTAACGTCCTCTGGTTCGGCTTCGTGGCCGCACCCGTGGCTGCAACCCTGGCGTCCCCCGCGCTGGCTCGCATGACCGGATGGCTCTCGCCGCGGTGGCAGGACAGCCAGCGGCGCCACGAGTCTCCATCGCCCGTCGCCCCGTGGCTGCCGCTCCTGGTGGCGGCTTTCCTGCTGGCACTGGTGGTCCTAGCGCTGCCCTGGCTTCGCCCCCTGCTGCCACTGCCGGAGGAGCGACGAAGCCTGCTGGCGCCGGACACACCGGTGGCCGCGGTGGAGACCCTGGCCGCGAGCGGCGCTCCCGGCCGCACCTTCGCCGACATGCAGTACGCCAGCTACCTCCTCTGGCGCTTGCCCGGACTTGCCCTGGTGTTCACGGATCCCCGGATCGAGCTGTACGCCTACAACCTCTGGGTGGACTATGGTACAATCAGCCTCGGCCTGCGCCCTGAGCTGCTGAACGACTACGGGGTCGAGGCCCTCCTCTTGAGCCGGGAGCGGCAGGGTGAGCTGTTGCGGTGGGTGGCCCAGCACCCCGGCTGGCGGCTGGTGTACGAGGATCGGCGGACCTCCGCCTGGACTCGCCTGAGATAGATAGAACCCCGGTCCAGCGACGAAACCCGGTCACTTCTCCGTGAGGGCGCCATGACTCGAAGCCGTTCCCAAGAGCTCTTTACTGAAGCCCAGCGCTACCTGCCGGGCGGTGTGGACAGCCCGGTGCGGGCCTTCCGCGCCGTGGGCGGGCAACCCCTGTTCATCCAGAAGGGGCAGGGCTCTCGCATCTGGGATGCCGACGGCAACAGCTACCTCGATTATGTGGGTTCCTGGGGCCCACTCATCGCGGGCCATGCCCACCCGCGAGTCGTGGCGGCACTGAAGGCCGCGGCCGAGCGGGGCACCAGCTACGGCGCGCCTACGGAGCTGGAGGTGGACCTGGCGCGCCTGGTGACGGCGGCCATGCCTTCAGTGGAGATGGTACGCTTCGTCAACTCCGGCACCGAGGCCACCATGAGCGCGCTCCGCCTGGCTAGGGCCTTCACCAAGCGGGACAAGATCCTGAAGTTCGACGGCTGCTATCACGGCCATGCCGATGGCCTTCTAGTCAAGGCGGGCTCCGGCGTGGCCACCCTGGGGCTGCCCGACAGTCCCGGCGTCCCCGAGGCCTATGCCCAGCAAACCCTGGTGGCCTCGTACAACGACCTGGCCGCAGTCGAAGCCCTTTTCCGTCAGTACCCGGAGCAGATCGCCGCGGTGATCCTGGAGCCAGTGGCCGCCAACATGGGCGTGGTGCCGCCCCAAGAGGGGTTCCTTTCGGGCCTGCGCAGCCTCACTCAGCGGGAAGGCGCGCTGCTGGTCTTCGACGAGGTGATCACGGGATTTCGAGTGGCCTTGGGCGGGGCGCAGCAGCGCTACGGCGTGCAAGCGGACCTGACCTGCCTGGGCAAGATCATTGGTGGCGGGCTGCCGGTGGGAGCCTACGGTGGGCGACGCCAGATCATGGAGCTTATTGCGCCCCTGGGCCCGGTCTATCAGGCCGGGACCCTTTCGGGCAATCCCCTGGCCATGACGGCAGGCATCGAGACGCTGCGTCTCCTCCAGGCGCCGGGCAGCTACAGCCGCCTGGAGGAGCTCTCGGCGCGCCTGGCCCAAGGCCTGCTGGTCGCGGCTCAAGAGGCGGAAGTCCCGGTGCACGGCGCCAGGGTCGGCTCGGTCATGACCTTGTTCTTCACCGACCGGCCCGTGGTGGACTACGCCTCAGCCCGGTCTGCGGACACCGCCCGGTACGGGGCCTTCTTCCGGGCCATGCTGCAACAGGGCGTGTACCTGGCGCCCTCCCAGTTCGAAGCGGCCTTCGTCTCGCTGGCCCACACCGACGCTGACATTGATCTGACCCTCCAGGCGGCGCGAGAGGCGTTACGCGCGGTACGCACAGGTCGCCCGCAGTAGTGCATCCGTCTCTTTGTTCCGACCGGCTCCGGCTGGAGCAGGCAGGTCTTCAGCCACTCCCCGCGGATCTGGGCCTGGTTCCAGTCCTAGCCAGGGCCGGCGCCTAGGATGCTGGGCATCCTCTTCGCCATCCTGGCCACCGTTGGGTGGGGGATAGGGGCGGTCTTTGTGCGGCTGGGAGTGCAGCACATGGGGACCACCACCGGCACCCTCATCTCCCTCATCAGCGGCCTGCTGATGACCCTGGTGGTGGCGCTGGCGCTGCATCCTGACGAGATGTTCCAGGTGTCCCTGGCAGCCGTGGTGTGGTTCGCCATCGCCGGGGTGTTCAACTTCCCCCTGGGCCGCTTCTTCAACTACCTGAGCGTAGCCCGGCTGGGCGTAGCACGGAGCACGCCGCTGCTCTCCACCAGCCCCATGTTTGCCATGGCCGCGTCGGTCTTCCTGCTGGGCGAGCAGCTCACCTGGCTGACGGCCCTGGGCACCGTCCTCATCCTGGCGGGGGTGTACCTCGCTATGTCGGAGCGGAGGGCGTGAGGGACTCAGGGAACGCCACTGGAGTAGGGGCGACCTACGGGTACCTCTTTGCCCTGGGAGCCTCGGCTAGCTACGGGTTGGCCCAGGTGCTCACGCGCTATGGGGTCTCCCAGTTTGCGTCCCCTCTGGTGGGGGCCAGCATCTCCCTGCTGGTCGGGGCCATCGGGCTGGGTCTCCTGAGCGCCCGTGAGCTGCTCCCGCAGCTCACAGGCGCCGGTGGCAGGCGGGGCCTTCTCCTCTTTTCCCTGGCAGGGGTCACCGCAGCCGGAGGCGTGGTGATGAACTACATAGCGCTGAGCTATGCGCCAGTGGTCATCGTTTCGCCGGTGCTGGGGGTGAACCCCTTGGTGACGCTCTTCTTTGCGGCCATCTTTCTCCGGAGCCTGGAGCGGATCACGCCGCGGCTGGTGTTCGGCTCAGTGCTGGTAGTACTGGGGGTGCTCTGCATCACCCTGGCCACCGCGCTGGAGCTCTGACCGATGCGGCCACGCCCGTTGCAGCGCCGCAGGGCCAAGAAGACCTGCGGGCGAAGGCCCCTGCCTCAGCTTTCTCGCCTCACGCTCAGCAGCGCGGCAAAGCTGGCGGTGTGGCCGACGCCCCACCAGCCCCGCTCCTCCTCCCGCACTCGATCCGGCGGCTGGATGACGGAGCAGGCCCGCCTGGTTACCCGGAAGCCGGCCTTACCCAGCAGCTCCTCCATCTCCCTCAGCGTGTGGAATTGGGCGTAGCGGTAGAGGGGGTGTCCTTGGCGCCCCTGCTCCCGGTAGTGCAGGCCCCAGGGCCGGTCTGCCAGGACGTCCGCTACCAGGAGCCCCCCGTCTGGACGCAGTGTCCGATGGGCCTCCAATAGCGCCCTTTCTGGATCGGAGAGGAAGCATAGGGTGGTGATCATGAAGGCGCCGCCGAAGGACGCGTCGCCAAAGGGGAGGCGCTCACCTGCGCCTTGGACCACCGGCAACCCCCGCTCCCAGGCCCGGCGCAGCATGGCGCGGCTGGGGTCCAGGCCCAGGTCGGCGCCCAGCAGGCTTCCAAAATGCCCGGTGCCGGCCCCCACTTCTAGCCAAGGCCGGGGCAGGTCTCGCAGCAGCAGGCGCAGCGCGTCGACCTCGCCGGGGAACTGGAGCGCGCCCGGCGGCGCCTCGAACCAGGCGTCATAGTCGGCGGCGTAGCGTTCGAGGGGGGTTGATGGGCGACGAGACCGCGGCCTGGGCATCGGAGGTGAACCTGGCAGCAGGATCGGACGCTAGAGGAGGTTTAACGGAAGATGGGCGCCGGAGCGCGTGGATACAAAGAGAAGGGGACTGGCCGTCCCCTTCTCTGCGATCAGATGCCTGCTAGTACCGGCTCGGTCTGGTGCGCTGATAGCAGTCGTTGCAGTAGACGGGCCGAGTGCCCCTGGGCTCGAACGGCACGGACGCAGTCTGGCCGCAGGACGCACACACCACCTGGTACATCTGGCGCGGGGCGCCATAGCCTCCGCTGCCGTAGGAGTCGCCGTCTCCCCCTGGGCGCTCGGACCGGCGGCTCGCGCGGCACGTCGGACACCGTTTGGGCTCGTTGGTATAGCCACGGGCCGCAAAGGTCTCCTGTTCGCTGGCGGAGAAGGTGAACGCCTCCCCACAGTTGACGCAGGTGATGGACTTGTCGGTGTAGGCCACTGGATGACCTCCTTCCTAGGTAATATGGTTGCTTCGGTCATCCAGCGCCGCACGCGCGATCCCCGTGGATCCTTGGGAGCTTGAGGCCGAACGCCTAACCAAAGGTACTATACTGGCCGGATCGGGACTTTGCAAGCAACTCTCCAACAATTATCCCATAGTTGCTGCCCAGTTTCCCGCGATTCCACATACGATACGATGGTGCCGACTATTGCTCCTGCAGCCAGCGGGAGTAGCGCACGAACTTGCCCATGGCTCTGGCCGCCCGGGTAATCGAGCCGAACACCGGCACTCCGCCCTCCTGGAGCTCCAGGGCCGCCTTCTGCTGAGCTTCCGGATCCACCCGTGTGACTCCGCCGCTCCAGCAGGACCACAACGGCTTGGTGGTGATCTGTTTGAACTCCACCAGGGTCTTGACGCGCCGCTCCAGGACATTCAGGTTGCGCCGCCCGAACATCCCCATCTCCACCACGATGGCGTCGATGGTGGCGTCTTCTTCCAGAATGCGGAGGATATCAATAACCTTCTCCTCGGAGGCCATGTTGCCACCGCCCTCTAGGGGGTTGCGGAAGCTGCCGCCGATGACGCTGAAGAAGCTGGCCAGTTTCTCGTAGGAGGCCTCTGTCAGGGCGGGAACGTTCAAGCCCTGCATGGAAAAGGCGTCGGCGATCTCCACGGAGTGGCCACCTGCGACAGCGAGCAGGCCCAGGCGGGCGCCCGTGAAGGGCTTGGTGAAGAGGAGGGCCTTGGCCATGTCCACCGTCTCCTCCAGCCCGTGGACGGGGATGGCCCCGGTCTGCCGAATGAGCGCGTCCCAGATCGTGGAGGAGACAGCCAGGGACGCAGTGTGGGAGCGGGTGGCTCGGGCTGAGTCGGGCGTCTGGCCGCCCTTCCACACCAGGACGGGCTTGCGCTGGGCCACGTCCCGAAGGGTCTTGAAGAAGCGCCGTCCGTCCCTGGTGCCCTCCACGTACATGGTGATGACCTGGCACTCGGGGTCCTGGGCAAAGTACTCCAGGTAGTCAGGGCTATCCAGCACGACGCCGTTGCCGAAGCTGACCACTTTGCAGACGTTCAGGCCCTGGGCCTGGCACTCCAGGCCAAACCCGCTGCCCTGACTGCCGCTCTGGGAGATAAAGGACACGTGGCCCGAGACTCCGGCCACCTGGTCCTGCCCGAAACGGACGCCCACCTTGGGGTTGTAGATGCCCATACAGTTGGGGCCCACCAGCATCAGGTCCGCCTCTCTGGCCATCTTGGTAATGGCCTCTTGCAGGCGGATACCATCCTCTGTGGCGGTCTCGGCGAAGCCGGAGGTATAGAGCACCACGCCACCCACGCCTACGTCGATGCAGTCCTGCACGATGCGGGGGGTCACCGGGCGCGGCACCGCGCACAGCACGAAGTCGATGGGCTCTGGCACCTCCTTCAGGCTCTTGAAGTTGGTGATACCCAGCTCCTCGATGCCCGGAATTTCGTTGGGGTCTATCTGCACCGAGTAGAGCTTGCCGGTGAAGGTGCTCATGTTCTTGAGCCAGTTGTACTCGTCTATTTTCTTGGAGCCGACCACCACTACCGTCTGGGGATTGAAGACCCGGTCCAGACGTTCCTGCCTGTTCTTGGGGTTGCTGTTTGTCATCGCCGCTCCTGTGCGCTCCAGTATGGTTGAAGTAGCGCCTTCGGGCCGTCTAGCCGGCGTCTTCCAGGACGATGCGGGCATCCACGGCCAGCAGCCCGTCTTTGTAGGCCAGGACGGGGTTCAGGTCCATCTCCCGCACCTCCGGCGCCTGCTCCGCAAACTCCGAGAGCTTGAGCAGGGTATCTTCCAGCGACGGGATGTGCGCCGGTTCCATGCCCCGGTAGCCTTCCAGCACGGGGTAGGCCTTGATCTCCCGCACCATCTGCGCGGCGTCCCGCTTGGTCAGGGGAACGATGCGGAAGGCTACGTCTTTGAGCACCTCTACCAGGATGCCCCCCAGGCCGAACATGAGGACGGGGCCGAACTGGGGGTCTTTGGACATCCCCAGCACCACCTCGGTGCCGGGGCGGGCCTGATTCTGCACCGAGACGCCGTCTACTCGGGCGGAGGGCTGGGCCTGCTTTACGTTGGCCAGGATCTCATCGTAAGCCGCACCCACCGCCTCAGCGGAGTGGAGGCCCAGCTTCACGCCGCCGATGTCGCTCTTGTGCACCACGTCCGCCGAGGCGATCTTGAGCACGACGGGGTAGCCCAACTCACCGGCTAGGCGCACCGCTTCCTCTTTGGAGCGCGCCAGACGGGTCTTGGTTACGGGAACCCCGATCTCTTCAAGGACGGCCTTGGCCTCCACCTCGGTCAGGAGGGTCCGCCCGCTGGCCCGGGCGTGTTGGAAAATCTCGTTGTAGCTCATGCTTCCCCTTGTCTAGCAACGGATATGGGCGGGAGGAGATCCCCCACAGCCATAGGACGCTCCTTTGCGCAGAGCGCAGGTAGGATAGCACGCCTATTTTCTGAGGGTCAAGGCGCAGCCGCCGGCCAGCATCCTAGTACTCGATGACAGATGAAATGGGTGCCCGCTTTCCCGCTCACCCTGAGAGCTTGTGAGTTTTTCCCGAATTGGGGTCTAAAACCCGAAAATCCGTGCCTGAAATTCGGTCGCAAAGGCCCCCTAAGGGCATTTGTTCACAAGCTCTGAGCCTGTCGAAGGGCGAGCGGCTCATGGTTCCCTTCGGCAAGCTCAGGGTAAACTAGGCTCACCATGAGCGGATAGATGGCCTCGCCCCCAATTTGTGAGTCACGGAGCACTAGGTACGGCTTGCGGCAATGGCGCCTGGTACTGTCTCAACGACGAAGTGCCCCAGCACCGCTGCGAACGCGCTGGCCGCCTCCACGTTGGGGGAGTGCCCGTGGCCGTGGAAGATGTGGAGGGCGCGAGTCTCGGAAGGCAATGCCAGGTACTCTGCCAGGATGTTGTCCACACCCACCGTGGCATCCTGGTCTCCGCCGACGACCAGGGTGGGCATGCGCAGCTCTGTCAGGCGCGGCCGCAAACGGAGGGAGGCCATGGAGCGGCGGCCGCCAAGCAACCGCTCCAGAGGGTTGCGGGCCACGTCATCCGCCAGGGCCTGCCGGAAGGCTGCGGGCACCTCGGGGTTGGCGTGGTCTGATCCCTGGGCGGAGCCGGTGGCCGTCAACCGTCCGGCGCTGAAGTCTTCCCGCAGCTTCTCCTCCCATCCTTCCGGGAGGGAGCGTCCGGCCAGCGACGCCGGGTCCAGGAGCACCAGCGCCTTTAGCCGCTCCGGGTGGTCTAGCGCGTACTGGGTGACCGTCGCGCCGCCCATGGAGTGGCCCACCAGGGTGAAGTCGCGCAGTCCCAGCGCCAAGACGGCGGAGTGGAGGTCTTGCGCGAAGGACTCCACGGTGTAGTCCTGCTCGTGGGGCGTGCGGTCAGACTCCCCGGCGCCGCGGTTGCTGAAGGCGATGCTCCGGAACCGCGCAGGGTCCAGCGCCTCCTGCGCCAGCCGCCAGATCCGCCCAGATGACTGGTAACCGTGCACTAGGACCACCAGCTCCTGGCCCTGCCCATGCTCGAAGTAGCGTAGCCGCACCCGGCCCGCCTGTACAAATCCCGCCTGCATACTCTGGCGCTCCTCTCTCCGTCCGCTGCTCGGGGCGCGTTCGTTCCCGAGCTAAAGGAATGGATCGAGTATACCCGCGGCCCGCGCGCATTGCCAGCGCCGCAGCCGAAGCAGCAGAAGGGGGCTTCGACGTTGTGACCATTCTCCCATTCCTGTGGTCGGGCGCGTCGCGAGGCGGGCCTTGTGGTATACTGACGCTACCGCAGAGATTACCCTTGCTCTCACACGGCATCGCGCTTGTGCATGGAGGTATTATCATGATTTCACCCACCCTTACTCCCAGCATCAGCTTTACCCTGACTCTGCGACTTGAATACCCCAACCTGGTCGGCTCCCTGCGGCGCATCCTCACGGTGATCTCGGAGGAGGGTGGAGACGTCGGCACCATCGAGATCGTACAGAAAGACCGGCGGCGCATCGTGCGGGAGGTGAGCTTCGCCGCTCGGGACATGGACCACGCCCGGCGCATCGTACGCGGCATCCAGACCCTGCCGCAGATGAGCGTTCTGGAGGCCCGGGACCTGGCCCTGAGCCTCCACGATGGCGGCAAGATTTTCATGGACTCCAAAATTCCCCTGGAGACCCAGAACGACCTCTCTCTGGCCTACACCCCGGCCGTGGCCCGGGTGTCTCGCCTCATCGCGGAGGACCCCGACGCGGCGTGGTCCCTGACGGTCAAGCGGAACACGGTGGCCGTGGTCAGCGATGGCACTGCGGTCCTGGGCCTGGGGGACATCGGTCCGGCGGCGGCTATGCCGGTGATGGAAGGCAAGGCCGCGCTCTTCAAGCACTTCGCGGGGGTGGACGCCTGGCCCATCTGCCTGGACACCAAAGACCCCGAGGAGATCATCCGGATCGTCAAGAGCATTGCGCCCTCCTTCGGTGGCGTCAACCTGGAGGACATCTCCGCGCCACGTTGCTTTGAGATCGAGGAGCGGCTGAAGAAGGAGATGGACATCCCGGTGTTCCACGATGACCAGCATGGCACGGCCATCGTGGTGCTGGCGTCCCTCATCAACGCCCTGAAGGTGGTGGGGAAGAAGATGGAGGGCCTGAAGGTGGTGGTCTCGGGCGTGGGCGCCAGCGGCGTGGCCTGCTCCAACATCCTGCTGCGCGCCGGCGTGAAGAACGTCATCGGCGTGGACCGGGGCGGCACGGTCTACAAGGGCCGCACCCAGGACATGAACCCGGCCAAGGAGCGCTACGCCGAGCGGACCAACCCGGAGGGCGTCCGGGGCGGCCTCCAGGACGCGCTGCAAGGGGCCGACCTGTTCCTGGGCCTCTCTGGGCCAGGCGTGCTGAAGGCGGAGTATATCAAGCTCATGGGCAAAGACCCCATTGTCTTCGCCCTGGCCAACCCCGATCCAGAGATCATGCCCGAGGACGCAGAGCCCTACGCCCGGGTCATCGCCACCGGCAGGTCCGACTACGCCAACCAGATCAACAATGTGCTGGCCTTTCCCGGCGTCTTCCGGGGCGCGCTGGACGTGCGGGCCCGGGAGATCAACGAGGAGATGAAGCTGGCTGCCGCGCACGCCATCGCCGAGATGGTCAAGCCCGCGGACCTGAACGAGAGCTACATCATCCCCAGCGTCTTTCATCCCGGCGTGGCCCAGGCCGTAGCCCAGGCGGTGGCCAAGGCAGCCCAGAAGACGGGCGTGGCCCGGGAACTGGGGAAAGACTATATCCGGTACGGGCTGTAGCCCGGGGCGCCTTCCGACAGTGGCCACTAGCCCCTCACTTCCGCAGCTCGCCCGGGTCCTGGTCGGGAGCGACGGCTCCGATACGGCGTGGCTGGCGGCGCAGTACGCGCTCCTGCTGGCGCAACGCTTCAAGGCGGAGGTGGTCGCGGTCTTCGTGGTCAATCCCCACGATGCGTTCAGGACGGGCATCCACGCATCGGAGGCCATCGCGGAGATGCGTGCTCAGGGTCGGCACGCCCTGGAGCTGGTCACTGAGCTGGGGCGCACACTTGGCGTGCCGGTCCAAATGAACCTCCTGGATGGGGATCCCAAGGCGGCGCTGGTGGCGGCAGCCGCTCGAGAAGGGGCCGATTGCCTGGTGGTGGGTTCTCATGGCATGGGCGGCCTGGAGCGAGTGCTTCTGGGCAGCGTTTCTGACCACTGCGTGCGCCACGCCCCCTGCCCTGTGCTGGTGGTGCGGCCCCCGCGCCGAACGACCAGCTAGCTCCGAGACCGCTGGACAAAAGCCACATACCCTGAGCCTGCCTGCCCTGAGCTTTGTCGAAGGGTCGAGGAGTGAGCGCCGACGGCGCCTGCCGCGCATCCGGTGAAGATGTTGCCCTTTCCCACGAAAAAGCTGGGAGAACCCACGCCATACTAAACGCTCGCGCCGCATAAATAGGTTGAATTCCCCTAGGGCCGGTGCTATACTGAGGGCAGTTAAGGCTCCGCTGGAAAAAGTGGGTTAACTCCCCACTTTTTTGTTAGGTTGCGAAGCGGCTCCGGCTCAGATCAGAGAGGTGCGGCGGCCATGAAGAACGATTTTTTGATCGCCATCACGCAGCTATCCGCCGAGAAGAATCTGCCCAAGGAGGTAGTTCTTGAGGCTGTGGAGGCGGCCCTGGCCTCTGCCTTCAAGAAAGAGGTGCCCGGAGCAACCCCGAACGTGACGGTGAAGGTAAACCCCAACACCGGAGAGGTGACTGTCTATACCCTTAAGACGGTGGTCGAGGAGGTTGAAGACCCGCACATCGAGATGACCCTGGAGGAAGCCCGCACCCACGACAAGAAGGCCCAACTGGGGGACACCATCCAGCTCGAGACCATGCCCCGGAACGCGGGGCGGATCGCCGCGCAGACCGCCAAGCAGGTGGTGATGCAGCGCCTGCGTGAGGCGGAGCGGGAGGTGGTGTTCGCCGAGTTTGCGGGCAAAGAGGGCGACATCGTCGGCGGCATCGTCACGCGCATCGAGCCAAAGCTGATCGTGTTAGACCTGGGGAAGACCGAAGCCATCCTGCCCATCACCGAGCAGGTGAAGACAGAGCACTACCGCGTGGGCCAGCGCCTGAAGGTCAATGTGGTGGAGGTCTTTCGCTCGGGGCGAGGCCCTCAAGTGGTGGTCTCCCGCACCCACCGCAACCTGGTGCGGCGCCTCTTCGAGATGGAGGTGCCGGAGATCTATAACGGGATTGTGGAGATCAAAGCCATCGCGCGGGAGCCGGGCTTCCGCAGCAAGGTGGCCGTCGCTGCCCGGCAAGAGGGCGTGGATGCCGTTGGCTCCTGCGTGGGCCTGCGGGGGATCCGCATCCAGAATGTGGTCACCGAGCTAGGTGGAGAAAAGATCGACGTGATCCAGTGGGACCCCGAGGCCGCGGTGTTCGTGGCCAATGCCTTGAGCCCTGCCCCGGTGGTCTCCGTGAGCGTCAACGACGACGATAAGACCGCGACGGTGGTGGTGCCCGATCGCCAGCTCTCACTCGCCATCGGTCGGGAAGGGCAGAACGCGCGGCTGGCGGCGAAGCTCACCGGCTGGCGCATCGACATCAAGAGCGCCAGCATCGCCGAGGCCGAGCGGGTTGCCCAGGCCGCCGAAGAGGCCGCCCTGGCGGCTGAGGAGGCGGCTCGGGCCGCGCTGGAGCCTGCTGGCGCCCCGCCCGTGGAGGCGGAGCCGGCGCTGGCCCCGGTGGCAGAGGCGCCCCTCGCGGTCCCGGAGGTGGAGGTGGCAGCGTCCGTGACGCTGGAGCCAGCCGCCCAGTTGGTGGCAGCGCCAGGGGCGCCACCGGAAGCAGATACCCTGCCACACCTGGCGCCTGTCGAGGTGACGCCGGTCCTCCCAGTGCCGGAACCGCCGCTTGCGGCGCCTGCCCGGATCCGCTTTGCCGAAGACCTGGGCCTCCCCTCTCGGGGCAAGGCCAAGAAGGGCAAGGGCAAGGGAGCCGACGACGGTGAAGAGTTGGAGGGCCAGGCAGCCAAGCCCAAGAAGGCCAAACGTGCCCGCCCCGTGGTGGACGAGGAAGAAGAGTTGGACGAATACGCCGACCTGATTCGCCTGCCCCGGCGCTAGAGCGAGCGAAGCGTTCCATGTCCGTGCACCCTCGTCCTTCCGCGGGGGCCAGGCCGCCCCAGGCGTTACGGCCGCGACACGTGCCCCAGCGGACCTGTATCGCCTGCCGCACTGTACAGGCGAAACGTGGCCTGGTGCGCATCGTGCGGACGCCGCAAGGCCGGGTGCAGGTGGACCTCACCGGGCGTGCGGCCGGGCGCGGCGCCTATTTGCACCGCGACGTGGGGTGCCTGGCGGAAGGGCTGCGGAAGGGGCGCCTGGCCAAGACCCTACGTGCCACGCTCTCGGCCGAAGACCAGGCCGCGCTGGAGCGCAGCCTGCAAGAGATCATCACTGTGGACGAGCAAGGGACGGCGCGGCGGGAGACCTAGTCCACCGCAGCGTCGAAGGAGGCGTATATGCCACCACGAAGAGGCTACAGATCGCGCCCGGGCAGACCGTCGCCGGCCCGGAGGAACGGCCGCGCCTCCGCCGAAGCCGCGGCGCCCGTCGCCACCGCTGTGCCCCCCGTTGAAAGGGACATCGTCATCCCCCTGGCGCTGACGGTGCGAGAGCTGGCGGAGAGGCTGAGCACCACCCCCATCGACATCGTCAAAGAGCTGCTGAAGAACAGTATCGTCGCCAACATCAACCAGACCATTGACTATGACACCGCCGCGGTGGTCGCGACGGACCTGGGGTTCAACGTCGTTGAAGCGCCGATCGTCGAGGTCTCGCCCCAGGAGTTGCGGGGACGCCGCTACCGCGAGGAGGAAGCGGCCCACCTGCGGGAACGCCCGCCAGTGGTGACCGTCATGGGCCATGTGGACCACGGAAAGACCAGTCTGCTGGACGTGATCCGACAGACCAACGTCACAGAGCGGGAGGCGGGCGGCATCACGCAGCACATCGGGGCGTACCAGGTAGAGGTGGACCAGCACCGAATCACCTTTCTGGACACGCCGGGGCACGAAGCCTTCACGGCTATGCGGGCGCGGGGCGCCATGGCCACAGATATTGCCGTTATTGTGGTGGCCGCGGACGACGGCGTGCAGCCGCAGACCGTCGAAGCCATTGACCACGCCCGCGCCGCCGGCGTGCCCATCATGATCGCCATCAACAAGATCGACAAGCCAGAGGCGGACCCCGAGCGTATCAAGCGCCAGTTGGCCGAACAAAACCTCCTCATTGAAGAGTGGGGTGGCGAGACGATTTGTGTTCCGGTTTCGGCCAAGACAGGGCAGGGGATCCAGGACATCCTGGAGCAGATCCTCCTGGTGGCCGAGATCGAGGAGCTGAAGGCGAATCCCAACCGCCGTGCGGAAGGCGTGGTGGTGGAAGCGCAGTTGGACCAGCAGCGCGGCCCCATGGCGACACTGCTGGTGCACAACGGCACCCTGCGGCTGGGCGAGGTGCTGGTAGCAGGGGATACCTCCGGGCGCATCAAGGCCATGTACGACGAGCACAACCACCAGATAAAGCGAGCCGACCCTTCCTCGCCGGCCAAGGTGCTGGGCCTGGGCACCGTACCCCAGGCCGGCGACACCTTCTCGGTGGTGGCCGATGAGCGGACCGCCCGTAACATGATCCAGGACCGGCTGCGGGAACGGCAGCTCCAGGAGAGCCATGTCGTCCGGCCCGTCACCCTCCAGGACCTGTTCGCCCAGGCCCAGAGCGGCCAGGTGCAAGAGCTGAACGTGGTGCTTAAAACGGACGTCCAGGGCAGCATCGATCCCATCCGGTCCTCCCTTCTGAAGCTGGGAGACGAGACCCTGCGGGTAAAAGTGTTGCATGCCGCCCCCGGCAGCATCACCGAGTCTGATGTGATGCTGGCCCTGGCCTCCAGAGGCATCGTCCTGGGCTTCAACAGCCGCCCGGAGCCCGGCGCCCGCCGCCTGGCGGACATGGAGGGGGTGGAGCTAAGGGCCTACGACGTCATCTACACCCTGGTGGAGGATGTGGAGAAGGCCCTCAAAGGTATGCTGGCCCCCACTTTCGTGGATGTAGTGGAGGGCCACGCCGAGGTGCGGCAGGTCTTCCGGCTGGGCCGGCGAGGCGCCATCGCGGGCTGCGCCGTCACCGAGGGCAGGGTCGCGCGTGCGGCCCAGGTACGGGTGCTGCGTCAGGGCAAAGTCGTCGCAGACGACAAGGTGTCTGGCCTCAAGCACTTCAAGGACGACGTGCGAGAGATGCCCGCGGGCTCCGAGTGCGGCGTCTCTTTGGAGGGCTTTGCCGACTTCCAGGAAGGCGACGTGCTGGAGTTCTACCGAAAAGAGCGCGCTTCCTAGCTCCCGCTTATCCCCTCATCCCCCCAAGGCACCCCTCGCTCCAGGAGGGTCCCTATGCGCCGCCGCCTGCAACGTATCAACGCCGCGTTTCGCCAGGAGCTCAGCGACCTCCTCCTGCGCGAGGTGAAGGACCCGCGCCTCACGGCCATGACGAGCCTGACCGTGGTGGAGACCTCGCCCGACCTGCGCCGCGCCCGAGTCTACGTCAGCATCATGGGCAACGAAGAGGAGAAACGGTCGGTGCTGGCGGGCCTGCGCTCGGCTACCAACTTCCTGCGCCATGAGCTGGCAGAGCGCTTGAAGCTGCGCCACGTGCCCGAGTTGGCCTTTGTGCTGGACGAGTCCATCGAGCGCGGGGCCCGTATCCTCTCTCTGATCCAGGAGGTCGCCCCAAGCCCGGACATCCCAGAGGAGCACCGCTAGCGGTGGACGGCTTCTTCAACGTCGACAAGCCAGCCGGCCCCACGTCTCACGACGTGGTGCAGCGCATCCGCAAGCTCAGCCGAGAGAAACAGGTCGGCCACGGTGGGACCCTGGACCCCCTGGCCACGGGTGTCCTCCCCATCGGGGTTGGCCACGGCACGCGGCTGCTGGAGTTCATCGCCGGCCCCAAGGTGTATCGGGCGGAGATCGAGTTCGGCGTCGTGACCGACACCTATGACGCGGCGGGCCAGGTGACGGAGCGCCACGACCCCTCGGGCTTACGCCGGGAGCAGGTTGCGGAGGCGTGTCGCCCTTTTACCGGGCCCATTCTGCAGCGCCCGCCCCTCTACAGCGCCGTAAAGCACCAGGGCAAGCGGCTCTATCAGTATGCCCGGAAGGGCATCGAGGTGGAGCGGCCGCCGCGCCCGGTGACCATCTACCGCCTGGATGTCCTGGCATGGGAGTCGCCGGTGGCCACCGTGGAGGTGGAGTGCAGTCGGGGCACCTACACCCGCTCCCTGGCCTATGACCTTGGGCAGGCCGTGGGCTGTGGCGCTTATCTCAAGAGCCTGGTGCGGCGGCAAGATGGGGAGTTCCGTGTGGAGGAGAGCGTGCCCCTGGCCGACCTGGAGGCGGCGCTGCAATCGGGCGCCTGGGAAGACCTGCTCTACCCCCTGGACTTCCCCATCCGCGGCTGGCCCGGCGTGGTCCTACGCCCGCCTCGGGACTTTGAGACACTCTCAGGGCAGATGTTGCCGCTCTTGCCGGGGGACCTGCCCAGTGGGCTTCCGACCAGCGACGCAGCGCCGGCCGGCCCGCCTGAGCGGCTGCTGGCCAGAGGCGTGAACACTGGCGGCGTGCTGCTGGCTCTGCTAGAGTACCGACCAGAGCGCTCCGGCTGGCACCCCTTCAAAGTCTTCCCCAAGCGGGGACGCCCCGCGTTCCGTTGAGCGGCCTTCTAGGGCATGGGGCGCCAGGTCTGGGAAGTGGTGTGGCCATCCCAGAAAGTCGGTCTATATGAGGAAATTACACGGGGAAAGCCCTTGACACGGCCCCCGCGCCGAGTATTATCTACGTGAGGCGTGGGAGCCGCCTCGGCGGGAAAGGTAAATCTAGTCTTGGAGGTGCAGGCGATGGCTCAAGCGTATTGCGTGAAGTGCAGGGCGACGCGGGATATCCGGAACCCTGTCCAGACCACGCTGAAGAACGGGAGACCAGCCACCCAGGGGACGTGCCCGGTGTGCGGCACCAAGGTCTTCCGCATCGGAAAGAGCTAGCTACCGGGATCATCCTCACCTCTTAGTCTCTTCGGGCAGGGCCAGGCCGAGCTTCTCAAGGAGCGCCCGGGGGTTGCCTGTCAGGACGGCTGCTAGCTGTTCTGGGGTGATCCCTGCTCCCCTCGCCACCGTGCGAGCGAAGGTCTCCGTGAGAAGATCGTCTGGCCCGTGCGCGTCCGAGTCTACAATCAGCGGAGCGCCCGCCCGCAGGGCCATCTGTGCCACGTGGCCGTTGGCTAGAGAGTGGCCCCGGCGGGCAGAGATCTCCAGATAGACCTGCCGCTCCGCCGCCAGCTCTGCTTCTTCAAGCGTCAGCAGGCCTGGATGGGCGAGCACGTCCACGTGGGGCGATGAGAGGGCCGCCCGGTTGGTCCCCGGTTCCACCGGCTCCACCGGGGTCTCCCCGTGCACGATGACGATCCCCGCGCCCACCTCCTTGGCCTGGGCAGCGCATTCCGCCACGGCAGCCGCGGGCACGTGGGTGAGCTCCACCCCAGGAACCACCACAATCCCCCAGTAGCGGCGCACCAGCTCGCACTCGCGCGTCAGCTCCCGTACGATCCGCTCCACTGAACCCAGGCCCGCGTGGTCGGTGATGGCCATGGCCCGATAGCCGTGCACCACGGCCCGGCGCACCAGCTCCACGGGCGAGAGCACCCCATCGCTCAAGATGGTGTGGGTGTGGAAGTCGTAGACCATGGCCCTCCGGCGCCGGAAGCGACGATTGCGACGTGCGGCTCCTCAGGGTAACATAGGGTTAGTCGGGCAGCAACCCAGGATGCGCCGACTATCTTACGCAAGCATGCCAGTCTCTGCCCTTCGCCCCTCACCGCCCCCGCACTCGACTGAGACTACCTCAGAGGGCAGTTTCCGGGCGCTCTTCGAGGCGGAGCAGCGTAAGAGCCAGCGCTTGCGGGCCCTGGTGGCCCTGGGCACCGCGCTGGCGGCCACCCTGGACCTGGACGAGCTGCTGGACAAGGCCCTGACGCTGGCCCTGGAATTCAGTGGCCATGACCAGGGCTCGCTGATGCTCCTGGCGCCGGAGCGCAAGTCGCTTACAGTGCAGGCAGCGGTGGGCGGCGACCTCTCACGTCTTCACTCCGTCATTCCCGTGGCCGGAGGGAGCGTGGCAAGCTGGGTCCTGCGGCGGAAGCGGCCCCTCTACCTGGAGGGACGCGCCGAGTCGCTGACCCATGTGCCCCGGGCCTACTCCAAGGATCTCCCCTCCTCCATCAGCCTACCCCTCCTCAAGCCGCCCCGCCAGGCCATCGGCGTGGTGAGTCTCAATGCCACCCGCCAGGCTGCCCACCTCAGCCCGGACGACATCGAGGTGCTCCAGATCATGGCGAACCAACTGGCCATCGCCCTGGACAACGCCGACCTCTACCGCAGGCTTCAGATCAAGGAGCAGCAGCTTCAGGAGGCCGCTACCCGGCTGGTGCACGCCCAGGAGGAGGAGCGTCGGCGCGTAGCTTATGATATCCACGACGGCCTGGCGCAGATGCTGGTGGGCACCTACCAGCGACTGCAGGCGTTCCAGGGACGCCGCCCAGGCCGCGCCAGAGAGGCGAAGGAGGAGCTGAGCGGCCTGCAAGACCAGTTCCGCCGCTCGCTGGAAGAGGTGCGACGGGTTATCGCCGATCTGCGCCCCTCCTCGCTGGACGACTTTGGGCTGGAGCGGTCGCTGCAGCAATATCTCGCCGAGGCCGGGCGGGAGGCCGGGTGGAGCGTGCAGTTTACCTTCGCTACAGGGGGACTTGTCCTCCTTCCCCACTGCGAGGCGACGATTTTCCGCATCCTTCAGGAAGCCGTCAGCAATGCTCGCAAGCACGCCCACAGCCCGAGGCTGCTGGTGAAGGTGGCGCGCCGGGCACACCATCTCGTCATTGAAGTACGGGACTGGGGCAACGGTTTCGACGTGGACACCAGCCGCCACGCGGCCGGCCCGGGGCAGCGGGTTGGCTTGATGGGGATGGCCGAACGCGCCACGGTGATGGGGGGCGCCTTCCAGATCAAGAGCCAGCCGGGCAAAGGGACACAGGTCATGGTGCGATTCCCGCTAGAGGCGATCGCTGGCCTAGAGAGGAAAAATCCATGAAGACCACCCAGGTCATCATTGTGGATGATCATCCCATGGTGCGGGAGGGTCTGCGAGGCATGCTCGCAACGGACCGCGCCATCCAGGTCGTGGGAGAGGCCACCACGGGCGTTGAGGCGGTGGATCTGGTAGGGCGCCTCCGCCCGGACGTGGTGCTCATGGACATCCGCATGCCCGACATGGATGGCCTGGCGGCAACCCGCCAGATCAAGCAGGAGCACCCCGAGGTGAGCGTCATCATGGTCACCATGTATGACAACCCGGATTACCTGTTCCAAGCGGTCTCGGCCGGGGCCGCCGGCTACGTGCTGAAGGACGTCAGCCGCTTCGAGCTACTCCAGACCATTCGCACCGTGATGTCCGGGGGGTCCTTTCTCAACAGCGATCTCATGACCCAGTGTCTCCAGCGGCTGGCCAGCCATGGCCGCGCCGCCGGGCAAGAGGGCGCCGGCGCGCCCGAGCGGCTCACCGCCCGAGAGATGGAGGTGCTGAAGCTGGTGACCGAAGGGCTCAGCAACAAGGAGATCGCCGCTAGGCTCACGGTGAGTGTGGCGACGGTCAAGACCCACGTGGAGCACATCATCCAGAAGCTCCAGGTCTCCGACCGGACCCAGGCCGCCGTAGCCGCCGTGACGCGCGGCCTGCTGAGCTGACCGCTACCCTAGGCGTACTCCCTGTAGCTACCGCTCCCCAGGCCCGCCTGCCGCACGGGCAGGTCCGCCAGGCTGTTGTCTCTTCCACCCTTCGAAGGCCACCAGCTCCTCCGGCGTAGCGCCGCGAATCAGGGTCATCAGGTGGTTCACCGCGCGCCGCGCCTCCCGGGAGGTCATAGGCGTCCCCGCGGTCTGGAGCTGCTGGATACGTTGATGGGCCGCCTGAAGCTGCTCTAGACTGGCCATCGCTGTCGTCTCTCCTGGAACAGTACCGGGAACATGCGCCGCCGGTCAAGCAGCGAGGCCGTTGTAACCGTTTCATAGGCGGTGGGTGATCTTTCTGCCGCTCACCCTGAGCACGTCGAAGGGCAAGCGGCTCATGGTTCGACAAGCCTGTCCTGAGCCTGCCGAAGGGCTCACCATGAGCGGACGCCGGCAGACCCCACCAAGAATGAAACAGTCACAGGCCGTTGCCTTGTCCTGCGCGCAGGTGTGCTGCTAGAATGAGGTAGCTTCCGCCCAGGCTGCATAGGGCCTCGTCCCCGCTCTGTCTCCGGTGACAAACCCTGGAGACTGGACGCGCCGGGCGCAGCCAACGTGAAAGGAGCATCCGGATTTGGGCACCATCAACGTAGCCGTCATCGGCGTGGGCAACTGCGCCTCCTCCCTGGTTCAGGGCGTCCAGTATTACCAAAACGCAAAAGAAGGGGACATCGTTCCCGGCCTCATGCACGTGAACCTGGGTGGGTATCACGTCCGTGACATCAAGTTCGTGGCCGCCTTCGACATCGACAAGAACAAGGTGGGCAAGGACCTGGCGGACGCGGTCTTCACCGAGCCCAACAACACCATGAAGTTCGCCGAGGTGCCGCCCACCGGCGTGCGCGTGGAAAAAGGCATGACCCACGATGGCCTGGGCAAGTACCTCTCGCAGCGCATCACCAAGGCCCCCGGCGCCACCGCCGACATCGTCCGCATCCTGAAGGAGACCCAGACCGACGTGGTGGTCAACTACCTGCCCGTGGGCAGCGAAGAGGCCACCAAGTGGTACGTGGAGCAGATCCTCAACGCGGGCTGCGGCTTCGTTAACTGCATCCCCGTCTTCATCGCCAAGGACCGCAAGTACTGGGGGCGGCGCTTTGAGGAGCACGGCCTGCCCATCATCGGCGACGACATCAAGTCCCAGGTGGGGGCCACCATCGTGCACCGGGTGCTCACCCGCCTCTTCCAGGACCGGGGAGTCAAGCTGGAC
>JACPQN010000032.1 GCA_016190485.1 Chloroflexota bacterium | reverse complement strand
TCGAAGCTGCCGGAGGTCTGGAGCGTGGCGCTGGTGAGCACAACCGACGCCTTCTTGGCGAAGAGGTCCCGCTGGAGCACGGTGCCCACCTCCAGCGGGGCGGCGTAGAGCCCGACGCCCTCGCTCTGCCCCGTCGCGGCCAACCAGCAGACCCAGGCTGGATCGGCCCTGGCGATGATGGCGTTGCCCTGCTGCTGCAGCTCCTGGCAGGTGAAGAGCAGCCCGGCGGCCTCGGCCAAGAGGTCTTCGTAGTGCTCCAACTGGCCGCCGCTCAGGGCCTCCATGCCGGTGACGAGCCGCTCCAGCCGGTCCCCGACGTCCTGGAGGGTGAGGCGCAGGTCTTCCCAGGCCTGCTCCACCTGGCTCCAGAGGGGCTGGCGCCGGGCGCCCCCCGTCAGGCGGACGCGCCGCCCGTACTCCGCGGAGCCCTCGCCATGCTCCCGCAGGTACTGGGCCAGGGTGGCAAAGAGCCCCTCGGTGCGGCTGCGCACGCTGGCGAGGCGCCCCTGGAGCGCGCTGCTCTGTTCCAGCAGGGCGCTCTGGGTGGCAAAGAGGGGGCCGCCGCTCTGGGCCGCGGCTTCGAGGGACGGCAGAAACCCCTGCCGCCGCCGCCCGGCGCTCTCCTGGCTCAAACGATCCAGGAGGCCGTAGAAGTCCCAGGGGCCGGCCCGGAACCCCAACTGGTCCGTGGCCACGTCTTCCAGGTGATGGGCTTCGTCCACCACCAGATAGTCGTGCTCCGGGAGGACCTTGTTATCGGTGATGAGATCGGAGACCAGCAGCGCGTGGTTCACCACCACCAGGTGGGCCGCCGCAGCCCGCTGGCGCGCCTGCTGAAGGAAGCAGCCGCCGCTCCGGAACATGAGGCACTGGGTGGCCGGACAGTTCTCGCTCTGGGCCGAGACCCGGCTCCAGGCGGCGAGATCGGTGTTATTCAAGTTCAGCTCCGCCCGGTCACCGGTCTCCGTGGTGGCAGCCCAGACCACTAGGCGCGCCAAGAAGGTGGGGTCCAGGTCACCCAGGCCGCCGCTGGTGAAGGCGCTCCACCGCCGGGCGCACAGGTAGTTGCTCCGGCCTTTGAGCTGCGCCACCCGCAGCCGGTCAACGCTGGGGGCCCCCTGCGCCGGGGTTTCCTCCTGGGCTGCCGAGAGGGCGCCCAGGAGCAGCGGGATGTCCTTGGTCACGATCTGCTCTTGCAGCCCGATGGTGTTGGTGGAGATGACCACCCGGGTGTTGTTCTGGGCGGCCTGGCAGACCGCGGGCAGCAGGTAGGCCAGGGACTTGCCGGTGCCCGTCCCGGCCTCCACCAGCAGGTGCTCTCTGGCATTGAAAGCCTCGGCGACGGCCTGGAGCATGGCCACCTGCTCCTGGCGGTGCTCGAAGCCGGAGAGGGCCCGGGCCAGGGGCCCCGCTGGCCCGATGATGCGGCTCAGGAGATCCACGTCCAGGGGACGTTGACTTTGTCCCGCCACGGCGGGCAGGCCCGCCGCCGGGGCTGGCTCGGCCGCGGGTTGGGTGTCCGCAGCAAGCGGAGAGGATGGGGCCTGGGCGGTGGGTGGCGCTGGCGCATGCGGCGCGGAGGTGGCCCCGGCCATCCGCTCCAGCAACGCCTCCTGGAAGAGGCCCCCCAGGGCCCACCCAGTGCTGGCTCCCAGGTTGCTCAGGGGCGCCAGGACCCGGGGGTCCAGCGCCTGGGCGCGCTGCCACAGGGCCAGGAACACCGCTCGGGTGGCCGTGGCATCCGCCACGGCCCGATGCTTCACTGGATAGGAGACGCCCAGGTGACCCGCCAAGGCCGTAAGGTTGCGCTCGGGCAGGCGGGGCAGCAGGATCTTGGAGAGCTCCAGGGTGTCGAACACGGGGTTGCGCAGCTCCAGCCCGGCCCGGGCCAGGAAGCTCAGGTCGAAGGAGGCATTCTGGCCCACCAAGTGGTGTTGCCCCAGGAAGAGCAGCAGGTCCCCGGCGATGACGGCGAAGGGCGGCGCATCCTGCAGGTCCTGGCTGGTGATGCCGGTGAGGAGCTGGATGGCGTAGGGCAGGGGCCGGCGGGGCTTCACCAGGGCGTGGAAGGTGTCCAGTACCCCTGTCTCGGTGAACTTGACGGCCCCCACCTCGATGATCTCATCCTGCTGGGGGTCCAGCCCCGTGGTCTCCAGGTCGAGGGCGACGTAGGTGGTGGCCATGGTAGCGATCCCCCGGCTTCAGGAAGGCCCAGCCCGGCCCCGCCTGAGGCGGGGGGCGGGACTCCCCGTGGGGGAGACGGACGCTCTAGCCTCGCTGGAGGATGGCAATGGGGCGGGCGGCGTTCCGCTCTTTGGCGCCCCGGCCCTGGAGCCGCTCCGCGTCGGCGATGATGCGGCGGGTGTCGTCGATCATGTCGGGACTGACGGAGACCGAGGTGGCGCCCCACTCCACCAGCCTGCGCGTGAGCTCGGGGTAGACCGATGGCCCCTGGCCGCAAATAGAGCAGGTGATGCCTCGGCTCCGGCAGGTGGTCACGATGTGCTGGATGGCCATGAGCACGGCGGGGTTGCGCTCGTCGAACACCTCGGCCAGCTTGGGATTGTCCCGATCCACGCCCAGGATTAGCTGCGTCAGGTCGTTGGAGCCGATGGAGACACCATCGATCCCCACGTCCAGGAACTGGTCCAGCAAGAAGACGTTGGAGGGCACCTCGGCCATCATCCAGAGCTGGAAGGTCTTGGAGCGGCGCAGGCCGTTGCTGGAGAGCACCTTCTTGGTCTCCACCAACTCCTTCACCGTGCGGACAAAGGGGATCATGACCCAGAGGTTCTTGTAGCGCCGGCGCACCCGCTTGATGGCCTCGATCTCCAGGGAGAAGACCTCCAGGTCGTTGACGTACCGGGCCGCGCCACGGTAGCCGATCATGGGGTTCTCTTCTTCGCCCTCGTAGAGCTGGCCGCCCTTGAGGTTGCGGTACTCGTTGGTCTTGAAATCCGTGGTGCGGTAGACCACGGGGCGGGGATTGAAGGCGGTGGCGAACTTGAGGAGCCCCTCGGTCATCTTCTGCACGAATTGCTCACTACGCCCCTGGCTAATGGCATAGCGGGGGTGCTCGCCGATGTGGGCCACGATGAACTCCGCCCGCAGCAGGCCCACGCCGTCTACGTCCCGCTTGGCAATGGTGTCGGCCAGCTCCGGCTCCGCCAGGTTGACGAAGAGCTTGGTCCTGGTCTTGATCTTGACAGCGCTGCGCTTGGTGGGCTGCGTGGACTTGATGGCCAGGACGCCCTCCAGCACCTTGCCCCAGGTGCCGTCCACCGTCACCATCTGCCTGTTCTTCAGCACCTTGGTGCCCGTCTCGGTGCCCACCACGCAGGGGATGCCCAGCTCCCGGCTGACGATGGCGGCGTGGCTGGTGCGGCCACCCTTGTCGGTCACGATGGCCACGGCCCGTTTCATGGCGGGCACAAAGTCGGGATTGGTGGAGGCGGTGACCAGCACATCCCCGTCCTCTATCTCGCTGATCTGGCCGGCGCTGAAGATCACCTTCACCGGCCCGGAGTTGACCCCGGGGCTGGCCGGCGAGCCGGAGAGGAGGAGCTTGCCTGTCATCTCGCCGCGCCGGCCGACCTGCACGCTTTCCCCGGCGCCCATGGTAGTGACCGGGCGGGTCTGCACCACGTAGAAGCGCCCCCCCTCCCGGGCCCACTCGATGTCTTGGGGCACGCCATAGTGCGCTTCGATCAGCTTGCCCATGGCGGCCAGCTCCTGGATCTCCTGGTCGGTGAGCTTCTGGCGGCTGCGCTCCTCGTCGCTCAGGGCCACCCGCGTGTTGGTCTCCAGGGCCTCGGTACTGCCGGGGTTGCGCACCAGCTTCCAGTCCTGAAGGGCTACTCGACGCTCCAGGATGGTGAGGCTGGCCTTATCCAGCACATAGAGGTCGGGGGTCACGGCGCCAGACACGATGGCCTCGCCCAGACCCAGGATCGCCTCCACCACCATCTTGGTAGGGTCGTTGGAGACCGGCTCCAGGGTGAACATGACGCCGGAGGCCTCGGACTGCACCATCTTCTGGACCGGCACGGCGATGCCCACGGAGAGGTGGTCGTACTGCTGGTGGGTGCGGTAGAAGATGGCGCGCGGCTCAAAGAGGGAGGCCCAGCAGTGCTTCACGGCGCTGACCACGTGCTCCTCGCCCAGGATGTTCAGGTAGGTGCTCTGCTGGCCGGCAAAGGATGCCTCGGGCAGGTCCTCCGCGGTGGCGGAGGAGCGGACGGCCACCAGGGCCTCGCCCAGCGCCCGGTAGGCGGCGGCGATCTCCTTGGCCACGTCCTGGGGCATCTCGGCGCTGAGGATCAGCTTCTTGATCCGGCTGGAGGCGATCTCCAGCTTCTCACTGTCATCCACGTTGAGGTTATCCAGGAAGCGTCGGATGACGTCGCTTAGCTGGGCGTGCTCCAGGAAGCGGTGGTAGGTGCCGGCAGTCACCACAAAGCCGGGGGGGACGGGAGTGCCCAGACGCTCCAGCTCGCCCAGGTTGGCGCCCTTGCCGCCCGCCACGGGCACGTCGTCCTTGCCGATCTCGTTGAACCAGAGGATTATCTTGCCCTCGGCACTCATGTGCGCATCCCCCTCTTAGCGGAAGCTGAGGAACAAAGACGACGATCCACGGCTGCTAGCCATCTCCACCGGCCCGCCGGGATCAGGCGTAGGCCGCCCGCGCGGCCTCCACCCTGGCCTCCATCTCAGGGTCCTGGGACCCGGGCGAGTAGGGAACCAGGGTGGGCTCCGCCAGGTCCTGGACAGCTGCGGGGAAGAAGCGCCCCTCCTTGACCTCCTCCACCAGCGCCTGGACGGAAGTGATGTCCCGGCGGAAGACGGTGACGTAGCGACCCAGTCCGTGGGTGGAGTGAGCGTCGCTGCCGGCCACGCCGTGGAAGCCCAGGTGCCGGGCCACCCGCAGGGCGAAGTAGTTCTCCAGCTCGGCGGTGCCACCGTTCAGCACCTCGATCTCGTCCACCAGGCTGAAGATCTCCGCCTCGGCCGCCTCCTCCACGGTAGGGATGACGGGCTTGGGGCCGTTCTGCCCGTACCGGACCTGGTGGAACAGCTTGCGGAAGGGATGAGCCAGAATCATGAGACCGCCCCAGGCCAGCACGGTGCGGCGAAGGGTGCGGGCGTCGTGGATGCCGGACATGTAGCGGTCAAGCCCGTAGACCAGCACGTGGCCCATGTTGGTGGTCACCTCCATGCCCCTGAGAAAGGGGACGTCCAACTGGCTGCTCCAGGATTCCGCAACGTGGCGCTCCCACATCTTGTCGTGCTCGGTGACGCAGCAGGCGGTCAGGCCTTGCACGGCGGCGGTTTCTGCGAGTTGGTGAGGCGTGAGTTCGCTGTCGGGGCTGCCCAGCACGGTGTGGCAGTGGAGGTCCAGCACTGCTCCCATCGATACGCCGTCTACGCTCCTTGGGCCGGATAGTAACTGGAAAACCGGAAATCCGTTTCTAGCTAGAGTACCTTCCAGGGGCAATGCTAGCATAGCCACTGGGGGCTGGCAACCGCCGCCCACGCCACGGCGGTATACTACCACTGATAGCTCTGCTGCGAGGTATAGCGTGCGTTTCACAACCCCGGGACTCCTCCGCTGGCTGCTCCTCCTGACCACCGCCGGCGCCGCGCTCCTGCCTGAAGGCCGGCCCTCCGTGGGCATCTCCCACGCCGCAGGGGAGGACACGATGACGGGGAAGGTGCGCTGGGCCTACTACGTGCCCTACGCCGCCAACTCCCTGGAGTCGCTGCGCCGGAACGTGGTCCACCTGACTCACCTCTCGCCCTACTGGTACCAGATAGATGAAGAGGGCAACCTGATCTCCACCGGCAGCCAGGAGGTGGCGGAGCGCAACCGGGAGGAGGTGCTCCGGCTGGCCCGGGGCAACCGGGTGCGGGTGCTGCCCATGATCAAGAACAGCGCCACCTACGCCGCCTTTCATCCGGTGCTGGCAGAGGCCGAGCTGCGGAAGCGGGCCATCGACCGGATCGTGGGGATGACGGTGGAGGGCGGCTTCGAGGGCGCCCATATCGACTTCGAGGGGCTGGACGGCGCCGACCGCCCGCATCTGACCACCTTCATGGCCGAGCTGGCGGCGGCTCTGCGGGCTGCGGGGAAGATGGTCACCCAGGCGGTGCCGGCCAAGGATGTCGAGCGCACCACCGGCTGGGCGGGCGCCTACGACTACGCAGCCCTGGCCCCCTCCAACGATCTGGTGGTCATCATGACCTACGGCTATGGCACCGCCGTGCCCCAGTCCACCGCGCCCTATCCCTGGGTGCAGCGCTCCACGGCCTTCGCCGCCAGCCAGATCCCGCCGGCCAAGCTCCTCCTGGGCCTGGCCTGGTACGGCTACGACTGGAACCGCACCGCCGGCAGCGTCACTGCCCTGCGCCACGTGGAGGCCCTGACCCGGGCCCAGACCTACACGGCGGCGCTCCGCTTCGACGACGCCACCAAGACCCCCACCTTCACCTATACCGCCGACGAGCAGGAGCACGAGGTCTGGTTCGAGGACGCCCGCAGCAATGACGCCAAGATGGACCTGGTCTTCCAGTATGGCCTGGCGGGCGCCGCCGGCTGGCGCATGGGGCACGAAGACCCCGCGGTGTGGCCGCTCTACCGGGACCGGCTGGGCTTCCGCACCTGGTACCTGGCCGAAGGCTCCACCGCCAACCCCTACCACACCTGGCTGCTGATACAGAACCCTAATTCCTTTCCGGTGGATGTGGACGTGACCTTCCTCCGGGAGAATGGCGGCGCCCCGCCCGTCCAGAAGTACACCCTGCGGCCCAACTCCCGGTTCAGCCTCTTCGTCAACCGCGTGGTGCCCGACGCCGCCTTCTCCACCAAGGTGGAGGCCACCGCATCCATCATCGTGGAGCGCGCGATGTACTTCGGCTACGGCGGCCACGACTCCGTGGGCGCCAACGCCCCCAGCCGTCGCTGGTACTTGCCCCAGGGCGCCGCGGGCGAGGGCGCCCACACCTGGCTGCTCTTGATGAACCCCAACCCGGAGGCCACGCCGGTACGCCTCAGCTTCCTGCGGCCCGATGGCTCCACGATCCGGCGGGACTTCACCGTCAAAGGCATGGCCCGCCTCAACGTTTTTGCCAACCAGTACCTTGCCGATAGCGCCTTCGCCACCGTGGTGGAGGCTGACCTGCCCGTGGTGGCGGAGCGGGCCAGCTACTACGACGGCGGCAAGGCCGGCCACGGGGCCCGGGGCGCTTCCTTCACGGCGCGGCGCTGGCACATGGCCGAAGGGTTCACCGGGCACACCGTCACCATCGCGGTGGTGAACCCCAACCCCGTGGCGGCCCAGGCCACGGTCACCTTCATGCTGGAGAACGGGCGCACCGTCCAGCGGGCGGTAACGCTGCGTCCCACCAGCCGCCTGACCATCCTGGCCAATGACTACCTGCCGCCTGACACGCCCTTCTCCACCCTGTTAGAGGCGGACCAGCCCGTAGCGGTGGAGCGGACCTCCCTCATCCCCAACGGCAACGGCCATAGCGCCCCGGGCGTGGCGGCGCCCGCCAGGACCTGGTTCCTGGCCGAGGGCTCCACCGCGGCGCCCTTCAAGACCTACGTGCTGCTCCAGAACCCCAGCGGCGTTGCGGCGCGCGCCCGGGTCACATTCATGACGGAGAGCGGGCGCAACGTGGCGCAGGAGCTTGACCTGCTCCCCCGCTCGCGCGCTACCATAGACGCCAGCCAAGTGGCCCCCAACGTCGCTTTCTCGGTGCGGGTGGACAGTGACCAGCCCATCGTGGTGGAGCGGGCCATGTACTTCGGCCGGGGTAGCCACGCCAGCGCCGGCGTGGGCCAGTAGCTGCACGGACCTCCATCGCCTCTGCTATCCCGTTGTTCTCGCAAAGAAGGGGAGCGCCTCATGCGTGACATCATCCAGGCGGCCCTGAAGGGGCACAACGCCGACTACATCGAGGTGCGGCTGGAGGAGAACGCCTCGGCCCGCATCGCCTACCGGGGGCGAGACCTCGAGGAGCTGGGGCGCACCACCAACCGGGGCGGCAACGTGCGGGCCATGGCGCGGGGTGGCTGGGGCTTCGTCTCCTTCAACGACCTGGATGACCTGGGCCAGCGGGTGACCATGGCCGTGGCCCAAGCCCGGCTGGCGGGCGCGGGGGAGAGCGCCCTGGCGCCCATACAGCCCGCCCAAGAGGTGGTGGAACCCTTTCTCAAGAGGGACCCCCGGCAGGTGCCCCTGGCCGACAAGAAGGCCTACGTCGACCTCTACAACGACCTGATCCTGAGCACCCCGGGCGTCCAGAGCTCCAACGTTGCCTACGGCGAGAGCTACAAGAAGATCACCTTCGCCAGCACTGAGGGCGCGTTCATCGAACAGAGCCGGGTGGAGGCCACCTTCCGGCTGGTTGCCGTGGCCCGCCGGGATGGCGACGTGCAGCAGTCGGGCTTCTCCATCGGGCGGCTGGGCGACTTCTCCTTTGTAGAGGAGCTCCACCACCAGGCGAGGGCGGCGGCCGAGAAGGCCGTGGCCATGCTCTCGGCTCCCGCGGTGCGGGGCGGCGAGTACACCGTGGTGCTGGACCCCATCCTGGCGGGGGTCTTCTGCCACGAGGCCTTCGGGCACCTCTCGGAGTCCGACTTTGTCTACGAGAACCCGCAGCTCCAGGAGCTGATGGTGCTGGGCAAGCGTTTCGGGCAACCGCTGCTGAACATCGTGGACGGCGCAGCCATCCCCGGCCTGCGGGGCAGCTTTACGTACGACGATGAGGGGACCCCGGCCCGCCGCAGCGACCTGATCCGGGAGGGCATCCTGGTGGGACGCCTCCACAGCCGGGAGACCGCGGGCAGAATGGGAGAGCAGCCCACGGGCAACGCCCGGGCTCTGGACTATCGCTTCCCGCCCATCGTGCGGATGACCAACACCCTCATCGAGCCGGGGGAGGTCTCCTTCGAGGATATGATCGCGGAGATCAAAGAGGGCGTCTACGTAAAGAACTGGTACGGCGGCCAGACCAGCATGGAGATGTTCACCTTCTCCGCGGGAGAGGCCTACATGATCCGCAACGGCAGGGTGGCGGAGCTGCTGCGGCCCGTGGTGCTCACGGGCAACGTCTTCACCACCCTGATGAACCTGGACGCGGTGGGCAACGACACGGACATCAACCAGGGCGGCGGCTGCGGCAAGGCCGGTCAGTCGCCGCTGCCCGTCTCCAACGGCAGCCCCCACATCCGCATCCAGCAGTGCCTGGTGGGGGGACGATAGTGGATTGAAAACGAGGCGCACTCCCCCGGCCACTACCGGTGTGGAAGACGCTGAAGAAGCAGTCAATTGCCTACAGCCTTCCGTGTCAGGAACTCATGACCGAACAATGAAAAGCCATGCTCGTCGGGCTTTACACTACAGCTAAGGTGCCCGTTTACAATTGAAACGTTCAGGAAGAGCGTGGAATGAGGGACATCTCTTCCTGTAGCTTCTAGATGCAGCGTGTATTGCTGACCACCAGGCAGCGCATTTCCTACTGGAAGCAGGTATCCCAGGAAGATTGCATCTGTCCCTTCGCCCACACTTGGCTTGTGGCAAACGTCGATGAAACGGGAAGGTTCCTTGCTGGGGTGTAAAGCAAAGGTGGTCGTCGGTGGATTAGTGTTCATCACCCCCAATGGTACTGGCCCGTAATGCAATCCTTGAGTCAACCCGTATCCTCTGACAGACACGGTGACATCATCAATTGTCTTTGTGCCGAGATTTCGCACTCCGACTCTGTACAAAGTATGAATGCCCGTTATCGCTACGCCGCCAGGTGTAAGATCTTGGGTATCCTGCCAATCCATTTGGCACGAGTCATACTTATCTGGGTCGAAAACCAGCTCTATTTTTGGTGCGATTCTGCTATAAAGCCACCATATACGGGTACCTGTTAGCATCACAAATACGAGGAAGAAAAGCAGGGCCTCAAGCTGCGTATCAGGGGTTTTAATTCCTGATACTATTGAACGGGCAGTTAGCCCAGCGCTCACGAGTTGGCCTAGGGCGAGGGCAAGCTGTTGGAAACGCTCCATGCGGCCAGTATAACACTGCCATCGTCGGAGTAATCACGCCCTGAAATATTTGGCGAAGATTTTGAGAGCGACCCCCTAACCCATAGGCACACGTCGCAGCGCGTGTCCCGCTGTACTTCGTAGTCAATTGGTCAACGTGTCAAAAAGGGCGCCTTGAAGCCGACACAATGAGTTACAACGCTCGTAATGTACATTATGTACATAATACGGTATTATCAGACTCGAGTATGCAAGAAAGGAGGAATCCTGGTGGCCAGAAGAATGTCGAGCCGTGAGGCCAGAGCCAACTTCAGCGATTTGCTGGGATCGGTATTCTATACCAACGAGCCGGTCATCGTCGAACGGAAGGGCAAGCCCTTTGCCGTCGTCATCAGCCCGGAGCAATATCGTGTCATGCAGGAGGAGTTGCAGCGGGCATGGCGCTCCGTTGACGAAGTGCGGGATGAGCATAAGGCAATCCCCTCAGAGCAGGTTCTTGAAAATGTTACCGCCGAGGTAGAGGCGGTGCGTGAAGAAATGCATGGGAAGAGGCGGGGCGCAGAGAGCCGTCGTTGACACGAACAGCTTCGTCAGCGGCCTTATCACCGCGGACGGGACCCCATACCAGTTGCTTGAAGCATGGCGGGCCGGCGCCTTTGTCTTGCTGGTGGCTCCCCCGCAGCGGGAAGAACTAGTACCTAGTATCCTAAATCAGCGTCATAAAGCCCAGCCCAATCCCGCTCACCCTGAGCTTGTCGAAGGG
>JACPQN010000035.1 GCA_016190485.1 Chloroflexota bacterium | reverse complement strand
GTCTGGGGGTTGTGCTCCTTGAGGCGGCGTCCGGTGCCCATGAGCGTGCCGCCGGTGCCCAGGCCGGCGATGAAGACGTCCACCTCTGGCAGCTCCCGCAGGATCTCTGGGCCGGTGGTCTCGTAGTGGGCGCGCGGGTTGGCGGGGTTACCGTACTGGTAGGGCATGAAGTACTGGGGGTGCTCCTCGGCCATCTTCAGGGCCACCCGGATGGCGCCGTTGCTGCCTTGGGCGCCGTCGCTGGGCACCACCTCGGCGCCATAGGCCTCCAGGAGTTGCCGCCGCTCCTCGCTGACGTTCTCGGGCATCACCACCTTGACCTTGTAGCCCTTGAAGCGGCCGATCATGGCCAAGGCGATGCCGGTGTTGCCGCTGGTGGGCTCCAGGATGGTGCGGTCGTGGGTGAGGGCGCCGGAGGCCTCCGCGTCCTCGATCATGAACTTGGCGATGCGATCTTTCAGGCTGCCGCTGGGGTTCTGGCCCTCCAGCTTGGCGAAGATGCGGACGCGCGGGTTGGGGCTGAGGCGCGCCAACTCCACCAGGGGCGTGCGTCCGATGGCGTCCAGGATATTGGAGAGCGGCATCCCACCCGTCAATCCGCCACCTACTCGAGGGCGCTCGCCTTAGCTCCAGGCGCCCCCTGCCAGAGCGGGGAGGATGGAGACCACGTCCCCTTCCGTCAGGGGGGTTTCTAGCTGGCCTAGGTAGCGGATATCCTCGTCGTTCTTGTAGATGTTGACGAAGCGGTGGAGCTGGCCCTCCTCCGTCATGATCTGCGCCTTAAAGCCGGGATAAGTGCGCTCCAGGTTTTCCAGCAGTTCGGTTACGGTGGCGCCCTCGCCTCTGACCGCCTTTTCGCCGCCGACCACGCGCTGGAGCACGGCCGTCACCCGGACTTCTACGGACATGGTATGTCGCCTCCCAAGAGCAATCTTGGGGGGGAACCCCGGCGCTGGGGGTTCCCCCCTGCTACAGTGCTAGTCTCGTGTTGGCCTGGCGCCCGGCGCCTCCGCGTTTAGGTAGAGGCCGCCACCGCCCTGGCCTCCGCCTCGGGCGAGATGCCCATGCAGAAGGCCTCGTAGTCGATGAGCTCCCGGATGGTGGGATGGTCGCCGCAGACGGGGCACTCGGGATCACGCCGCAGCCGCATCTGGCGAAACTCCATCTTGAGGGCGTCGAAGAGCAGCAGACGGCCTGCCAGGGATTCTCCTAGACCCAGGATGAGCTTGATGGCTTCGATGGCCTGGATGCAGCCGACGATCCCGGGTAGCACGCCCAGCACGCCGCCCTCGGCGCAGCTAGGCACCATGCCCGGCGGCGGCGGCGCGGGGTAGAGGCAGCGGTAGCAGCCCTGACCCGGCATAAACACCGAGGCCTGGCCCTCGAAGAAGAGGATGCTGCCGTCCACCAGGGGCTTGTTCAGGAACACACAGGCGTCGTTAGCCAGATAGCGGGTGGGGAAGTTGTCGCAGCCGTTGATGACGATGTCGTAGTCTTTGATGATATCCAGGGCGTTCTCCGAGGTGAGGAGCGTGTAGTGCTTGACCACGTTCACCTCGGGGTTCAGGTCGTGGATGCGCTCCGCGCCGGAGTCTACTTTGGGGCGGCCCACGTCGTCGGTGTCATGGAGGAGCTGCCGCTGCAGGTTAGAGAGGTCCACCACGTCTGCGTCGATGAGGCCCAGGGTCCCCACGCCCGCGGCGGCCAGGTACATGGCCGTGGGGGACCCCAGGCCGCCCGCGCCGATGAGGAGCACCCTGGCGTTCAGGAGCTTACGCTGGCCCTTGCCACCCACCTGGGGCATCACGATGTGGCGGCTGTAGCGCAGGATCTGGTCCTCGGTCCAGGTGGGCGCGCCGCCGGACATGGCCGGGATGATGGAGACCTCGTCGCCATCGCTCACGGCGGTGTTCTTCCCCTTCAGGGTGCCGATGTCCCGGCTGTTGACGAAGACGGCCACGTGGTCGGCCAGCTCGCCGCTCACGTCGTAGACCAGGCTCTTGATGCCGGGGTACTTGCGGCTCAGCTCCTTGAGCACTTCCTCCACGCTGTTGCCGATGCTCTCCACCTTGGCCTGGTTGCCCGTGGCCGAGCGAAAAGGCCCCGGAATATACACGGTAACGCTCATGCTACCCTCCCTGAGTGCGGTGTCTATCGTAGTGTCTGGATTGTTGCTCGATGCCCGGACGACCACAGCGCTGCGGGACTCCTCTTACTGGCCCGGCAGGCTCAGGTAGCGCTCGCCGGTATCCGGCAAAATGGTGACCACCACCTTGTCCGGTCCCAGCGTCCGGGCCACCTGGAGCGCGGCGCACACGTTGGCGCCCGCGGAGATGCCCACCAGCAGCCCCTCTTCTCGGGTGAGGCGCAGGGACATCTCCTGGGCCTCCTCATCCTCGATGCCGACGATCTGGTCGATCACCTTCATGTTCAGCACGCCGGGGACGAAGCTGGCCCCGATGCCCTGGATGGCGTGGAGGCCGGCTCGCCCGCCCTGGAGCACCGGGGAGCGCGCGGGCTCTACCGCGATGATGCGTACCGCGGGGTTGGCCTGCTTCAGCACCTCGCCCACGCCGGTGATGGTGCCGCCGGTGCCCACGCCCGCTACAAAGGCGTCCACCTTGCCACCTGTGGCCTGCAGGATCTCCTGGGCCGTGGTGGTCCGGTGGACCTCCGGGTTGGCGGGGTTCTCGAACTGCTGCGGCATGAAATAGCCGGGGTTGGCGTCCACCAGGTCCTGGGCGGCGCAGACGGCGCCGGTCATCCCCTCCAGCGCGGGGGTGAGCACCAGCTCCGCCCCGAAGCGGCTGAGCAGCCGCCGGCGCTCCAGGCTCATGTCCTCCGGCATGGTGAGGATAAGATGGTAGCCCTTGACCGCGGCCACCATGGCCAGGCCGATGCCGGTGTTGCCGCTGGTGGGCTCCACGATGGTATCGCCGGGCTTCAGCAGGCCCGCGGCCTCGGCCGCCTGCACCATGGCCAGAGCGATGCGGTCTTTGACGCTGCCCGCGGGGTTCAGCCCCTCCATCTTGGCCAGCACTGTGGCCGAGCCGGGCGGGACGATGCGGCCGAGCCGGACCATGGGGGTCCCGCCCACCAGGTCCAGGACGCTCTGCGCGATCTCCTTGCACACGTTGCTACCCTCTCCTCTCGGCCTGAGCGCCTAGATGTAGTACATAGGCCGCTGCTGCAGCACTTTCTGGCGCTCCAGCAGGCCGCTCAGACTGGTGCGCTCCAGGATGTCCTGGGTGGTCGCGGTGATGAGCTGCCAGACCTCCTGCTGGCCGCAGGCGCCGGAGAGGGCGCAGATGATGGTGCCGTCCAAGCACCCCACGGCCGCCAGCGAGCCTTCCAGGGTGGTGATGACCTCGCTCAGGTTGATGGAGGCTGGGTTTCGGGCCAGGGCGTGCCCCCCCTGAGGGCCGCGCCGGCTGTGGATGAAGCCCGCCTTGCGCAGGGTGGTCAGGAGCTGATCCAGGTACGGCTCGGGGATGTACTGGCGCTCCGCGATGTCCCTGCTCTGCACCGGCCCCTGCCCGTAGTGCTCCGCCAGGTCCACCAGGGCGCGTACGCCGTAGTCGCCTTTCATGGAGACCTTCATCGCGGACCCTGGGCGCTCCCGTTACGCACTGATATCGCCGCGATTGTAGCACAGGCCCCTCCCCGCGGCAACGCATACGCGACTTTGTAGATATAGTTTATAAAGTTACTCCTGGGGTGTCAAGGAATCAGCGGTGCCTTGTTACTCTCCCTGAAAGGGGGAGCCTGTCTGCCGGACGCTCTCGCCCTCCCTTAGCCCCTTCCACCAGTTGGGAGGGGGGGCCCTGTTCCTCCTCCTCCCAGGGGGAGCCTGCCCGCCGAAGGCGGGGCTAGGAGGGGGTGAGACCATCGCCCTACGGCTGCTGCCACCCTCCCCTAGCCCCTCCCTGGAGGGGAGGGGAAGGCTATTCCTCCCCCTGGCAGGGGGAGGTTAGGTGGGGGTGAGACCTTCACTCTCACCCCACCCTCTCCCGGCGGGAGAGGGCCACTTGTTCCTCCCCCTGCCAGGGGGTGTTTTGGTGGGGGTGAGCGACGCCATCACCCCACCCTCTCCCAGCGGGAGAGGGTTTCTGCTACCGCGCCCGGCGGGACTCCTCGACGATGTACTCCAGCCTGTCCCGCAGGCGCGCCGGGGCGAAGCCGAACTCCCGCTGCACCACCTCGGGCTCCGCCACGTTGTCCAGCTCGATCATCGCGAGTTGCTGCGAGGTGAGGGGTGGCTCCCGGTAGACCAGGGGCATCAGGGCCACCGCGGGGCGCATGAGAGCCACCGGCAGGTGCAGCTTGGGCCGGTGGACGCCCAGAGTGTCCATGACTATATCCACCAGCTCTTCGTAGCTGAACTGCTCGGGCCCACCGATCTCCACGGTGCGCCCGGCGTAGGCCTCGCCCTCCACCGCCCGGAGGATGCATTCCGCCACGTCCTCTACGAAGATAGGCTGGAAGCGGGTGCGGCCGGAGCCGATGATGGGCACGAAGGGGGCCAGCATCCGGTCGCCGGAAGGCGGGCGGCGCACCAGCGCGGCCAGGCGGTTCATGAACTCGTCGCCCGGCCCGAAGACGATGCTGGAGCGCAGGATGGTCCAGGGCAGGCCGCTGCCCCGCACCAGCTCCTCCGCCTCCCACTTGGTGCGCAGGTAGGGGTGAGGCCCCGGCCCCGCGCCGATGGAGCTGAGGAAGAGGAAGCGGTGGATGTCCCCCTGCCGCTGGCAGGCCTCCAGGAGGTTGCGGGTCCCCTCCACGTGCACCCGGGGGAAGGTGGCCGTGGGCGGCCGCTCCCGGATGATGCCCACCAGGTGCGCTACGGCCTGGACCTCGTCCAGCGCGCCGGCCAGGGAGGCCCGGTCCGTCACGTCGCCGCGCCAGACCTCCACCGGCAGGTACTGGAGGGGGCTGAGGTCCGCCGACGCCCGTACCAGGCAGCGCACCTGGTGGCCCCGGCCCACCAGCCGCTGGGCGGCCCGCCGCCCGATGAACCCCGTGGCGCCCGTCAGGAGGATGTGCATGGATTAGTGCACAATCTAGCGGAAGAAGATCGCACCTCTTGACCTCATCGACACTGTCTCACCAAAGTGGAGAGAAACAGGAAGGGCATCTCTTGCGAGGGGGGAACAGCATAGCGGGCCTAGTTTGCTCCTCTCAATCTTCGCCAAAGTGCACGGAGATTGATGCCGATGCCATAGAAGTTGGGACGAAGCTGGATAATCTCGTCTCGCTCGACGGCGTTTCCTGAGGATACTCGGTTTACTTCGGTTGAGCCGAGCGCATGCAGTTGCACAGAAAGCTCCGTTCGGATCGACGACAGGATGCCGATTATGTGCACGGCGCTGAACTGAAATGAAGCTACGTCCACGTTCAGATGTTGTTGAATCACCGAGGACATATATGGGTCACGAATCACGACAGGGCCACGGGTTTTCGCCAGGGCCTCGAGCTCTTCGACTCCAAAGCGGAGCCATGTCTCACCGACAAAGGCGAGTTTAGTCGGGAGTTTAAGGATGCGCCCAGCGATGTCTACGTGCTGGCCGACGACCGTGCGGTACTCCGGTACCTCGATCTGGTCTGTCATTGCGGGATTCGATGCTAAGTAGCCTGCTAGCTCGAGGCGACACCAACGCTCAAACTGGGTGGCCTGAGAAGCGGATGCCATTGGTAGCGCCCTCACCAGCGCTCGACTAACGGGGATTCGCTCCAAATCTGCGAGTAGATTTATCGATTTTTCCATTCGGCACTGCTCGCTTTGTCAGCTGATGTGAAGTCTCAGGATGGGTCTCCGTGCCAGCCGCATGCCTCGATGTGGTCGATCCTGCTGCTGAAACCAAGGACCAGTATATCAGGCAAGTTCCTTAATTTGCCGAACGCGAGTCTAGTTCTGTGCCACCCGCCCTTGACCTAAGTAGAACATACATTCTACCCTATGGTCAAGCTCATACGGGAGGGGAGGTAGGTATGCCGGAGGAAGAGAACACCGCGCCCGAGACTCCAGCGGAGCCGGGCGCAGAGGAGCGGGCCGACGATCAGCTAGCCCAGGAGGAGGCCCTTCGACAGGCTCAGGACGACGCCCTTCGACAGGCTCAGGACGACGCCCTTCGACAGGCTCAGGACGACGCCGCTGCCCTGCGGGAGCAGCTCGCGGCGGCCGCGGCCCGCTACCGGGAGGCGGTGCTGGCCGCGGCGCCGGAGGTGCCGCCCGAGCTGGTGCAGGGCCACACCCTGGAGGAGGTGGACCGGTCGCTGGAGGCGGCCCGCCGCACGGTGGAGGAGGTGCGGCGGCGGCTGGCGGCGCAGGCGGCGGCGCAGCGGGTGCCCGCGGGCGCGCCCTTGCGGGGCGGGCCGGAGTTGGGCGGCCTCAGCGCCCTGGAGAAGATCAAGTGGGCGCTGAGCCGGCAGCCTTGACACGTCCCCTCTCCATTGATGGGACTTGTGGTGAGCCTGTCGAACCAGAGGGTCAGGGAGAGGGTGGAGTACACCCGCTCCTAACCTCCCCCTACGAGGGGGAGGAATAGGTGAACCGTCTCCCTCCCACCAGGGGACGGAGAACGTCCATAGCTGTGGGCAAGAAAAGGAGTAACTCATGGCCATCACCCTAGCGGAAGCCAACAAGCTGGCCCTGGACGCGATGCTCCAGGGCGTCATCGAGACCATCATCAAGGACGATCCCCTGCTGGAAACCCTACCCTTCGTCCCCATCGTGGGCAACAGCCTCCTCTATAACCGGGAGAACGCCGCGGCCAGCGCCGCCTTCTTCGACGTGGGTGACGCCTGGACCGAGTCCACCCCCACTTTCACTCAGGTGAGCACCGCGCTGAAGATCCTGGGCGGCGACGCCGACGTGGACAACTTCCTGGCCCGCACCCGGGCCAACGTCCAAGACCTGGAGGCCGCCGTCATCCAGCTCAAGGCCAAGGCCGTGGCCGACAAGCTGCGAGACACCCTGGTCAACGGCGACACCGCGGTGGACGCCAAGAGCTTCGACGGCCTGGACAAGCTCATCGGCGCAGGCGCTCAGCAGATCACCATGGGCGTCAACGGCGCCACCCTCACCCTGGCCAAGCTGGACGAACTCATCGACACCGTCCTCGGCGGCAAGCCCGACCTGGTCCTCATGTCCAAGCGCTCCCGTCGCACCCTTAACAGCCTCTTCCGCGCCTCCGGCGCCGGCGTCCTCCCCACCGACCGCACCGAGTTCGGCAACTTCGTGGAGCTCTTCAACGGCATCCCCGTCGTCGTCTCCGACTACATCTCCGACGCCAAGACCGTCGGCTCCAGCGCCGACTGCTCCACCATCTACGCCTTCCAGATGGGCGAGGGAGCCTTCGCCGGCCTCAGCTCCCGGGACACCATCATCGAGGTGGAGCGAGTGGGCAGCCTGGAGACCAAGGACGCCACCCGCACCCGGGTCAAGGCCTACGTCTCCTGCGCCCTCTTCAGCACCAAGAAGGCCGCCAAACTCATCGGCGTGCGACCGTAACCGATAGGACTGAGGACTGAGGACTGAGGACTGAGGACTGAGTCTCACCTTCCTCGCTCCCGTTCCACTCAAGAAAGGAATCGCCATGGGACAAGAACCCGGAAAAGCCCTGCTGCCGGACGTGCAGCCCGTCGCCTTCAAGGACCCGTCGGGCAACGTCCAAGAGTTCACGGG
>JACPQN010000031.1 GCA_016190485.1 Chloroflexota bacterium | reverse complement strand
GGCGCTCGCTGACCCCCAGCAGCCCGGCGGCCTGGGGTACCCCTATCGCTCTCTCCAACACCCGGTTGAGCACCTGTAGTCGTTGTTGTTCCTTGGGGTTCAACGTCAGTCCTTTCATCGACTGACATTTTCGCTGAACCGTTAGCTACTGACATAATCGTAGACCATTAACAGGCGGACAAGTTCTCCTTGACTCGCTCAGCGCGCCTTGTTACCATCACTAGTACCGAGTGGGGCGGTTAGCTCAGTTGGTTAGAGCGCAGCGTTGACATCGCTGAGGTCACTGGTTCGAGCCCAGTATCGCCCACCATTGCGCAGGACCTGCCAGACCCATACGTAACGGCAGCGAACAGGACGAGTAGCCCTCGACCCCTGGCGCCAGAGAGGGGAGGCCACCGGCTGGAAGCCTCCCCGGCCAGGTGAGGGCCAAGACCCCCTGGGAGCTGGGCCCGAACCCTCCGCCGGTGGCGTGGCCGCCATGGGCGGGGAGCAGTAGGCGACCCCGGTTGGCCCCGTTAGCGGCCGCAGAAGCCCCCGCCACGGGCGGGGGGAAGGTGGGTGGAACCACGGGAGCGACCTCTCGTCCCTACGGCGAGGGGTCTTTTGTTTGTGCATAAGGAGGCGAACCATGGCCGAGTCCATCTTCGAAGAAGAGCACCCCCACGACCCTCTGGACACCATGCGCCACTCCACCGCGCACATCATGGCGGAGGCGGTGCTCTCCCTCTTTCCCGAGGCCAAGATCGGCATCGGCCCCACCATCGAGCACGGCTTCTACTACGACTTCGACCTGCCGCGCCCCCTGACGCCTGAGGACCTGGCCGTCATCGAGGGCAAGATGCGGGAGAGCATCGCTGCGGATTCCCCCTTTAGCTTCGAAGACATCGACAAGGAGGGGGCGCAGCGGCTCTTTGCCGGCCAGCCCTACAAGCTGGAGATCATCCAGGCCATCCCCGACCCGCAGGTGCGGGTCTACACCCAGGGCGGCTTCACCGACCTGTGCCGCGGCCCCCACGTCTCTTCCACCGGCCAGGTGGGGGCCTTTAAGCTATTGAGCGTGGCCGGAGCCTACTGGCGAGGCGACGAGCGCCGCCCCATGCTCCAGCGCATCTACGGCGTCGCCTTTCTGTCCCAGGAGGAGCTGGACGCCCACCTCCACCGGCTGGAGGAGGCCCAGCGCCGGGACCACCGCCGGCTGGGTCGGGAGCTGGACCTCTTCAGCGTCCACGAGGAGGCCGGCCCGGGCCTCATCTACTGGCACCCCAAGGGCGCCCGGACGCGGGCCATCATCGAGGACTACTGGCGCCGGGAGCACTACCGCCGGGGCTACGACCTGGTCTACTCGCCCCATGTGGGCAAGGGCTGGCTCTGGGAGACCAGCGGCCACCTGGGCTTCTACCAGGAGAATATGTATGCCCCGATGGAGATGGACGAACAGCGCTACTACGTGAAGCCCATGAACTGCCCCTTCCACATCATGATCTACCGCACGGCCCTGCGCAGCTACCGGGAGCTGCCCATGCGCCTGGGAGAGCTGGGCACCGTCTACCGCTACGAGCGGCCGGGCGTGCTCCACGGCCTGCTGCGGGTGCGGGGCTTCACCCAGGACGACGCCCACATCTTCTGCACGCCCGACCAGGTGGAGGACGAGGTGCTGGGTGTGCTGGACTTCACCTTCGACATGATGAAAGACTTCGGCTTTCAGGAACTGGAGATCTACCTCTCCACGCGCCCGGAGAAGTACGTGGGGCAGCCGGAGGACTGGGAGCGGGCCCAGGACGCGCTGCGCCACGCCATCGGGCGGCGGGGCCTGGCCTACCACACCGACGAGGGCGGCGGCGCCTTCTACGGCCCCAAGATCGACATCAAGATCAGGGACGCCCTGGGCCGGGAGTGGCAGTGCGCCACGGTACAGTTCGACTTCAACATGCCTGCCCGCTTCAACCTCACCTACGTGGGGCCGGACGGCCACGAGCACCAGCCCATCATGGTGCACCGGGTGCTCCTGGGGTCGCTGGAGCGCTTCTTCGGCGTGCTCATCGAGCACTACGCTGGCGCATTCCCGGTGTGGCTGGCGCCGATGCAGGCGGTGGTCATCCCCATCGCCGACCGGCACAACGACTACGCCCATGAGGTGGCGGCCAAGCTCAAGGAAGCGGAGCTGCGGGTGCAGGTGGACGACCGCTCCGAGCGGATGAACTACAAGATCCGGGAGGCCCAGGTGCAGAAAATCCCCTACATGCTGGTGGTGGGCGACCGGGAGGCTGCGGAAGGCGTCCTCTCCGTGCGCCTGCGCAGCGGCCAGGAGCTACGGGGCCAGCCGGTGGCCGAGTT
>JACPQN010000034.1 GCA_016190485.1 Chloroflexota bacterium | reverse complement strand
GCCACGCAAACCTTCCCCGTAGGGTCCGAATCCGGGTCCCGGCGACCACCGCCAATCTGGGGCCCGGCTTCGATTGTCTGGGGATGGCGCTGGACATCCACGACGACGTCTACGTTAGCATCGGCGAGATGCAGCAGGCGGCAGAGGCTGGCCTGGAGGGGCAGTACCACGCCCTGGTGCGTCTGGCCGCTGGGCGCTTCTTTCAAGCGGTGGGACAAGAGCCGCCATCCCTGGTGGTCTCGTCGGAGCGGCGGATCCCCCTAGGGCGTGGGCTGGGCAGCAGCGCGGCGGCCATCGTGGCGGGTGTGCTGGGCGCCAACGCGCTGGCGGGCGGCCCGCTGGACAGCGCCGCCGTGGCGGATCTGGCGGCCGCTATCGAGGGGCACCCGGATAACTCCACACCCTGCCTCTACGGCGGGCTCCAGGTGTGCGTGATGGACGGGGAGCGGCTGGCGCACGCGCAGGTGCCCCTGGCGGCAGAGCTGACGGCGGCCCTCTACGTGCCCGATTTCCCACTGCCCACCCACGAGACCCGCAAGCTCCTGCCCGCGGCGCTGAGCCGGGCCGACGTGGTGTTTCAGACCAGCCGGACGGCGCTACTGGTGGCCGCGCTGGCCACCGGGCAGGTGGAGCACCTGCGCCTGGCCACCCAGGACCGGCTGCACCAGCCGGCCAGGGGATCGGTGTTTCCCGCCATGTGGGGCCTCTTTGACGCGGCGCTGGAGGCCGGCGCCCTGTGCGCCTACCTCTCCGGCGGCGGGCCCACAGTGCTGGCTCTGGCCCTGGGCGACGCCCGCCCGGTGAGTAAAGCCATGGAACAAAAGGCCACGAGTCTGGGTATCAAGGGTGAGGCTCGCATGGCGAGGCCCTCGGCGGCGGGCGCGCGGGTGTTGGAAGTCGGATAATTCCACTCGTCAATGTCATGCGGAGGGAGGCACAGCGTTGGCTATTGCAGAGCCAAGAAGACTTGGAGAGCGCCGAAGCAACGCTGGAGATTGGGCGCTACTACGTGTCTTCTCTACTTGCTCAGCAAGCCGCTGAGAAGGCGTTGAAGGCACTGTTCATTCAGCGCAAGCGGTCGCTGCCGCCGCGAACCCACTACTTGGAAGAACTTGGGACAGGCAGTAGAGACGCCGGATCGACTACTGGGGGCATTGCAAAACCTTACGCCGGTCTATTTCTCCAGTCGGTATCCAGACGCGCATGAGGGTATGACCTCGGCGGAGCGGTTTACAAGAGAGCTTAGTGAGCAACATGTGGGGTTGGCGAGAAGCATCGTGCTATGGGCAACGCAGCAGCTCAGCGACGCATCGTAGACAACTACGTTGTCCGTTTCCGGAAAGCGCACCCTTTGGTCGCTGCTTTCTTCTTTGGCTCTCGAGCGGAGGGAACTTTCGACCAATGGAGTGACTACGATCTGCTCATAGTGTCCCCAGACTTCCGAGGGCTCGACTTCTGGCAGCGGTGGGCCCTTGCCAGGTGCTACTGGAGGGCAAGAGTCGGCGCAGACTTCTTCTGTTTCTCTCCAGAAGAATATGAGCTGTTGCAAGATGAGATTAGCATCCCCGGTGAAGCGGTTCAGCACGGCATCCGGGTTGCATGATCCTGCCCGGCAGGCTAAGGTGTACTAATGTCCCTCATCGTGCAGAAGTATGGCGGCAGCTCGGTGGCCGACGCGGACCGCATCCGTAACGTGGCCCGGCGGGTGGCGCGCACGCGTGATACGGGGCACCGGGTGGTGGTGGTGGTCTCGGCCATGGGCAAGACCACGGACGGGCTCATCGCGCTGGCCCACCAGGTGACGGGGCGCCCCAAGGAGCGGGAGATGGACCTGCTCCTCTCCACGGGCGAGGTGGTCTCCAGTGCCCTGGTCACCATGGCCCTGGACGCCATGGGCTACCAGGCCATCGGCCTCACCGGCTGGCAGGCGGGCATCCGTACCGACGCCTCCCACCGGCGGGCGCGCATCCTGGGCATTGATCCCACCCGCATTCAGGACGCGCTGGCCCAGGACATGATCGTCATCGTGGCGGGGTTCCAGGGCATGACCGAGGAGCAGGACATCACCACCCTGGGCAGAGGCGCCTCCGACACCACGGCAGTGGCCCTGGCCGCGGCCCTAGAGGCCGACCAGTGCCAGATATACACGGACGTTCCCGGCGTGCTCACCGCCGACCCCCGGCTGACGCCGGAGGCCCGCAAGCTGAAGGAAATAAGCTATGATGAGATGCTGGAGCTGGCGAGCCTGGGCGCCAAGGTGATGCACAACCGCTCTGTGGAGCTGGGAGCCATCTATGGTGTGCCCATCCTGGTGGCCTCCAGCTTCACCGACGAGCCTGGGACCCTCATCCACGGGAGTGTGGCCATGGAAGTCCGGAACAAGGTGCGCGGCATCGCCCACGACCTGAACGTCGCCAAGATCACCATCATCGGCGTGCCAGACCGCCCCGGCATTGCGGCCAGCATCTTCGCCCCCCTCTCCGCGGCCGGCCTCAACGTGGACACCATCGTCCAGAACGCCAGCGTCAACAAGATCACCGACCTGACCTTCACCGTGGCCCAGGGCGACCTAGCGGCTGCCATGGCCCTGGTGCAGCCCGTGGCCCGGGAGATCGGCGCCCGGGAGTGCCTGAGTGATGCCCATCTGGGCAAGGTGAGCATCGTGGGCACCGGTATCCAGAACGCTCCTGGCTACGCCGCACGCATGTTTGAGGCGCTGCACCAGGAGCAGATCAACATCGAGATGATCACCACCTCGGAGATCCGCATTACCTGCGTGGTTGCCGAAGACCGGGTGCAGGACGCCGTGCGGGCGCTGCACCGGGCCTTTGAGCTAGAAAAACCGGAAGACTAGTACTTACTTGCGAAAAAACGCGCTAAAAGAAGCCGCTCATGGTGAGCCCTTCGGCAGGCTCAGGACAGGCTTGTCGAACCACGAGCGGCTCTCCCTTCGACAAGCTCAGGGT
>JACPQN010000038.1 GCA_016190485.1 Chloroflexota bacterium | reverse complement strand
TACACCCTGTGGGCAAGGCCGCGCAACGCCGCGGACAACGACATCTTCCGCACCGCGGTGGACCTGACCACTCCCTCGGCCTCGACCTGGACGGCCCTGGGGGCCGTGCCCAACGTGAAGGGCACCGGCTTCCTGAGCATGATCATCTCCGGCGTGCTGGCCTCCGGAGTGGCTGGCGATGGGCTGGTGATGTACCTCATTGGCCGCACGCCCTTCGGTGGGCCCGCTAACGTCCCGCTGCGGACCTACTTCCCCAAGACAGTAACCGAAGCCACCTGGAACCGGCACTTCCTGCCGAGCATGCCGGTGGACAGCAGCAGCGGGGTGCCCGGCGGTAGTCCGCCGGAGTCCACCTTCCCCTTCAGCGGGAACCGGGACGTCATCATTGACTCCTTCGCGTCCTCCTCCACCCTGGGCCGGCTCATCGTGGTGCGGGACTTCAATAGCCCGACCCGGCTGCTGACCTGGACCGACACCGTGGCGTTCCTGAAGGCGCCGGTCCTGTCGGCGCCCGCGGATGGCGCCATAGTGGAGCGGTCCAAGCCCCTGACCCTCTCCTGGAGCGCCCTGCCCCAGGGCGTCACCTACCAGTTCGAGGTGGCCACGGACGCCGCCTTCAACAACCGGGTGGGGGGTGGGTTCGGGTTCGGGAACGCCTCTTGCCCCAGCTTCGGCGGCTTCACCACCTTCGACCCTCTGGCGCCCGGGACGAACACCCCCTTTACGACGATCCCGGAGTTCATCCGCCTGCAGGCGGGGGTGCAACACTTCTGGCGGGCCCGGGTGTGTGGTGTTGAGATCTCCTCCAACTTTGGACCGGATCAGCGCTACCACCCCGGACCCTGGTCGGCCGCCCGCAGCTTCACGGTGGCGCCGGACCCGACCATCGCGCTGACTCCCACCAGCGGCAAGCCTGGGGATACGGTAAGCTTCGCCATCGCCAACATGCCGCCCGGCGAGATCCTCAAGGTTACCTGGGATAACCCCTTCACGGCCCTGGTGAACGTGACCTCTGGCACTGATGGCAAGGCCACGGGCAGCTTCGTGGTGCCCGCCGGCTCTCCGGTTGGCCCGCACCTGGTGTTTGCCCAGACTGCCCTCTTGTGCTGCAAGTCGGCGGCGGCCTCCTTTGACCTGCTGAGCGCCACGGCGCCGGGGTCCGCCACCTTCACCGGGCAGGTGCAGATTGGCACTGCTGCGGCGCCTACTGCGCCTCCTTCGGGCTACGCGGTGCAGGTGAAGATCTTCCCGGCGGGCTCCACCACGGCCCAGGCCAGCCCGGCGGTGCAGACCGACGGCACCGGGACCTTCTCGGTGACCATCGTCAACCTGCCGGCGGGGGCCTACGACATCGCAGTGAAGGGCCACCACACCCTCACCAACAAGAAGGCCAACGTCACCCTGCCTGCCACGGGGACCACTCCCGTCTCCTTCGGTGTGCTGCTGACAGGAGACCTGAACTCCGACGACGCTATCCAGGGTGGGGACTACTCCGTGCTGGTGACAAACTTCAGCAAGACCGGGCCTCAGACGGTGGCGGGCGCCGCCACCCGGCTCCTGGCCGAGGCGGCCGGCTCGGTGACGCTGAGGCTGTTGCCTCAGTTTGATCGGGCCGAGGCTGGTCAGGTGTTCAGCGTGGGCGTGGTGGCCAGGACCGGCGACCAGCCGGTAGATGCCGTTGACCTGCTGCTGCGCTTCAACGCGGCCATCCTCCAGCTTGTGGACGAGGAGGGGAATCCTGTTGAGATGGTAGCAGCGGGGAACGCGCTGCCGGTGGTGCTGCGGAACCGGGCGGACAGCGAGGCCGGATGGGTGGCCTTCAGCGCGGGCCGAGACCCCGCGGCGCCAGCGCCAGCGGGCGATCTGGCCGTGGCCACGCTCCGCTTCCGGGCGCTGGTGCCCATCTCGGGAGCCGCGCTGCCCATGGCCCTGGCCGGCCTCGAAGGGAGTGGGGCCTACTACAGCGGCTACCAGTTGCTGCGACCGGAATAGAGTGGCGTAGGGCGTTAGGGCTCAGAGAATACTCCTGAGCGTTGGTGCGGGAGACCCGCCGTGACCGGCAAGGTCTTCAGCGCGGTGGTCGCGCTGGCGCTCCTGGACGTGGTCGGGCTCCTGTCCTGGGGGCCCGGCCATGGCGAGGGACTGCCGGCAGCCTCCGCCAGGCCCTTCGAGAGCCTGACAAGGCTTTCCCAGACCAAGACCGTCCGCATCGCTATCGAGCCCAGCGCCAAGACCGTGGCGGTGGGAGAGGTCTTTAGCCTGACCATTCGAGTTGATGCCGGCACACAGCCTGTAGATGCGGTGGACGCATACGTGGACTTCAACCGCGGCGCTTTGCGGGTGGTGGACAGCGCAGGCAACGAGGCGGACAGCATCGTCGCCGGCGCCGCACTGCCTGTGGCAGTCCACAACCGGGCTGATAACGCGCTGGGGCAGATTGACTATACGGGGGGAAGGCAGCCCGGCGGTGGCCAGGCCCACAGCGGCGCCTTTACCCTGGCCACCATCAGCTTCAAGGCGGTGGCTTCGGGGGGAAGCTCCGTCGCCTTCTCTCTCCCGCCCTCGGCCCGGGCCACGGGGGCGTACTACCAGGGTAGCCCTACTTCGCTGCTGGAGAGCGCCACCAACGGGGTGGTGACCATCACCGGGGCCACCACGGCCACCCCTGGGGGAACGCCCGGCGCCAGCCCCACAAGCACCGCTACCGCTACGCCGACGCCCACTGCGACTACGGCTCCTTCCCCAGGCGGCGGGGGTGGTGGCGGGGGGGGTGGCGGAGCGACCGCCACGCCACCAGCTACGCCGACACCGATGGCCACCGCTACGCCCGGAGCCGCCGCGGCGCCCGCCGCGCTGGGCCCGGTGGAGGGCGCCGTGATCAGCGACCTGGCCCCGCTGTTCACCTGGCAGAACCCTCCGGGGACGACCCAGTACCAGCTCCAGGTGCTCCCCGCGGCCAACCGTCTCACGGGGCAACCCGACGGGCCGGGGATAGACCTGGCCATCGGCGATCAGGCCCTGGTGCAGCAGGCCCGGCTCCAGGTGGAGGGGCCGCGGCTCGGGGTGGGCAACTACGTGATGCTGCCGGGCATGACCTACACCTGGCGGGTGCGCACCAGCGCCGCCGCGGTAGCCCTGGCTGCCGACGACCCTCGCTGGGGGCCCTGGGCCTCCCGCACCTTCAGGACGCCGCCGCCCAGCAGCGCCACTATCTCGCCTGCTTCACCCGCGCCGGGCATCAGCGTGGACACCCTGACGCCGGTGGTCCAGTGGGCGGACAGCGATGCCCGGCTCTTCTATTACGAGGTGCAGGTGAGCAAGGACGCTGGTTTCAATACCGACCCAGCTTCTGCCACTGCGGCCGTGCTGTGGGAGATCCGCCATGGAGGGCAGTCGGCGCCGCTGAACAGCTACGCTGTGCGGCAGCAGTACGCCCTGGAGCCCGGCGCCACCTACTACTGGCGGGTGCGGCCCCGGGTGCAGGGAGACGCTCCCCTGGAGGGCGTGGCCTGGTCGGCAAGCTGGTCTTTTCGGACTCCCTAGCCGGGAGCGGAGTAGCGCGCTGATGATCCAGCTACAGTCAGACGGGGTCAGGGGGGAAGACTCCTGAACGTGAGAGATCCGGTGAGTACAGCGAGAGGCAAAGGTCCGCGGATCACAGGCTCTGTTGCGCGCGGCCTGAGCGTCCCTGGTAAGAACGCCTCCGGAGGCCTACTGGCCGGGGCGGCGCTGGCCTTGGCGCTGCTGGTGCTGCTGGCGCCCCGCACCGCGGAGGCTAAGCTGGACTTCCGGCTGGCTGCGGTTACTCCCACCCCTACGCCGACCCCCACACCGGCCCCCACGCCGACCCCGGTGGATCGGATATACACGGCTCCCGCAGCGCCAGGGCCGCGCGTCAGGGCGTCGGCGCCGGCGGTCACCGAGGCGCTGGTGAAGTTCAAGGCCTCTGCGACGCAGCAGGCCATCGATGCGCTGAACCAGTCCGCCGGCGCGACCGTCCTGTCCAGGAACGCCGTGACGGGGGTGTATACCCTGCGGGCGCCCGCGGGCGCCACCGCGGACGCGCTGGTGACCCGCTACCGTGGGGAAGCCACCGTGGAGTGGGCGGAGATCAACGAGTGGCGGTCCGTGGCCGCGCCGCCGCCCGCCATCCTCATTCCTAACGACGCCCTCTACAGCGCCAATCAGAAGTGGTACTACGACCTGATCCAGGCCGAGGGCGGCTGGGCCGTCACCACCGGCAGCGGCTCGGTGGTCATCGCCATCGTGGACAGCGGGGTCATGTGCAGCCATCCGGACCTGGCCGGGAAGATGTGGCAGAACCCGAACGAGACGCCGGGAGACGGCATCGACAACGATGGCAACGGGAAGATCGACGACATCGTGGGGTGGGACTTCGTGGGATCGGAGACGGGGGTCTTTTCGGGAGCGGACCAGGCCGGCGACGCCGATCCCTGCGTCAAGACCGGAGACCCCTCCATCGGCAATGGCCTGGACGACGACGGCGATGGCTTCGCCGACGGTGGGGCCTCCCACGGCACCGACGTGGCGGGGGTGGCGGCGGCCGCCAGCAACAACGCCGCGGGCGTGGTGGGCCTGTGCTGGCAATGCAAGATCATGGCGGTGCGGGTGGCCAACCCCGAGGGGTGGGCCCGGACCAGCGACGTGGCCGACGGCATCTCCTACGCGGCCACCAAGGGCGCCCGGGTCATCAACCTGAGCCTGGGCGGCGGCAGCCTGAGCCTGGCGGAGAAGGCGGCCATTGATGCCGCCCACGACACCTTCGGGGCCGTCATCGTGGCGGCCGCGGGGAACGGCAACAAGTCGCCCATCGAGTGCCCGGCCTGTATCCCCAACACCATCGCGGTGGGGGCCAGCGACTGCGGCGCGAGCATCATCGTCAACGGCTTTGAGCTCTGCCCCTCTCCTGACCCGGACGGCCGAGCGCCCTTCAGCAACTGGGGCGCCAGCAGCGCGACGGGCACGGCCCACGGGGTGGACGTGGTGGCCCCCGGCCGCGTCATTCTTTCGACGGACGTATGCGCCGCGGGGGATGTCCTGCTGGGCTGCCCCGGCGTTGCGGGGACGGCGGTCTACAAGCTCTCCTCGGGCACCTCTTTCTCCACCCCCCTGGTCAGCGGGCTGGCGGGCCTGCTGCTCTCCCGGTTCCCCACCCTGACGCCGGAGCAGGTGCGGGAGCGGCTGAAGGGCACCGCCCGGCCCCTGGGTGACGACCCTGGGGACAGCCCCGACGCGGGGTCCGGCTGGGCGGGCGCCGGGATGATCAGCGTGCTCCAGGCGGTCAACTCTCCTACCAAGCTGGCTATTACAACCATCTCGCCCATCACCCCCAGTCCGGCGCCGGGCGCCTTCTCGGTGACGGTGCAGGCCCAGGACGCCAGCGGCGTGGCCGCCAGCGTGGTCCAGGCCACGGGGGTCACCCTCTCGGTGAAGACCGGGACGGGCGCCCTGGGTGGCACTATCACCGGTACCATCGCGGCCAACGCCAGCGCCGTCACCATCACCAGCGTGACCTACAGCAAGCCCGAGGCGGGCGTGGCGCTGACCGCGGCACGCACCAGCGGCGATACCCTCACGGCGGGAGATAGCGCGGCGTTTACGGTGCTCGGCCCGCCGGCCAAGCTGGCCATGACCGGGATCAGCCCGGCCAGCCCCAACCCCGCGCCCGCCACCTTCTCGGTGACGGTGCAGGCGCAGGACGCCGCGGGGACGGCCTCCGCGGTGAGCCAGGCCACGGGCGTCAGCCTCTCGATCAAGACGGGTACGGGCACCCTGGCTGGCACTATGACCGGCACTATGGCCGCGGGCAGTAGCTCGGCCACAATCAGCGGCGTGACCTACAGCAAAGTGGAGAGCGGGGTGGTGCTCACCGCGGCCCGCACCAGCGGCGATACCCTCACCGCGGGGGATAGCGCCGCCTTCAACGTGGTGCCTCCGGCCACCAAGCTGGCCATCACCCAGGTCAGCCCCGGCAGCCCCACCGCGGGGCCGCCCTTCCAGGTGACGGTGCAGAGCCAGGACGCGGGCGGCGCGCTGGCGGCCGTTGCCAACAACACCACTGTCGCGCTCTCGGTGAAGACTGGCGCCGGCGCCCTGGGCGGTGTGGTCACGGGGACCATTCTGGCGGGGAGCGGCACTGCCACTCTTGAAACGATGGCCTCTTTGTTTGGAGACGGCGACGTAGGAGTACCTCCTGCTCCTGGTGGTGGAGGTGGGGGAGGAGGAGTTGTGCCCGCCCCGTCCGCCCCCCCAACGACGACCATCCCTGCGGGGAACAGCACCATCCTCCTCAAGGGCGTCACCTACAGCAAGGCGGAGAGCGGGGTGGTGCTCACAGCCACTCGCACCAGCGGCGACAGCCTTACTGCCGGAGACAGCGCGACCTTCATCGTGCTGCCGCCGGTCGTGATCGATCTCGCAGGCGCGCCCAGCTCCGTGAAGGTGGGCGACAGCTTCACGGTGAACATCGTGGTGGAGGCGGGCGCCCGCCAGGTGGACGCGGTGGAGGCCTTCCTGAACTTCAACCCCGCCAAGCTTCAGGCCACGGCAGCGGCCCTCAGCCCCGCCTCGCCGCTGACGGTGCTGCTCTCCAACATCATTGACAACACCAAGGGGCAGGTGGACCTGGGCGCGGGGCGGCTGACCAGCGCCGCCGCGCCTACGGGCACCTTCACGGTAGCCACGATGACCTTCAAGGCTCTGGCCCCCAGTCCCGGCAGCGCCCTCCTCTTCTCCAGCGCCTCGCAGCGTGAGACCTCTGCCTTCTTCGGGGGTGGTTTCTCCATTGGGATCGGCGGGCAAGGCGCCACCGTGGGTATCAAAGGCGTGAGCTTGGGCCTCAGCCCGGCCAAGCCCACAGTGGCGCTGAACGGCGCCTTCACAGTGGACATCACCGCCGACACCGGTCCCGGGTCGGTGGACGTCATCCAGGCCTTCCTGAACTTCGACCCGGCCAAGCTCCAGGCCACCGCGGTGACGGCCAACGCGGCGTCGCCGCTGTCGGCGCAGCTCACCAGCACCTTCGACAACACCAAGGGCGAGGTGAACTTCAGTGCGGGCCGGCCCAGCGCCGGCAGTCCAGTGACGGGGGCCTTCACCCTGGCCACGGTGAGCTTTAAGGCCGTGGGGCCCAGCCCGGGCAGCGTCCTCGCGTTCAGCCGGGCGACTCTCAGAATGACGGACGCCTTCTTAGGAGGCGACGTCTCGGTCCTCGGCCCCTTCACCGGCGGCTCTGTGGGCGTGGCGGGCGTGACCCTGAGCCTGGCCCCCGCTACTACCGCCGTCCAGGTGGGCAGCACCTTCACCCTGGGTCTCAAGGCGGACACAGGGCCGCACTCGGTGGACAGCATCGACGCCTTCCTGACCTTTGACCGCAGCGTGCTGCGGGTGGTGAACGCCAGCGGCGCCGAGGCTTCCGCCGTCGAGGCGAACGCGGCGTCGCTGCTCAAGGTGACTCTGGTCAATGTGGCCGACAACGCTGCCGGCCGGATAGACTTTCAGGCCGGACGCAACACGTCAGACCCGGTGGCGACGGGCGTCTTCGACCTGGCCACCATCCGCTTCAAGGCCGTCTCGGCGCCGGCCAGCGGCAGCGCCTCCCTGGTGGCCTTCTCCGTGGACTCCCCCAAGCCTACGGGCGCCTTTGAAAAGGGCGCCACCGTCACTGGGCCGCTGGTGAGCGCCTCGGCGCAGGTGACCGCGGGCCCGCAACTCGGCAAGCTGGCCTTCACCACGCAGCCGGGCGGCGGCACAACGGGCACGGCCTGGGCCCAGCAGCCCATCGTGGCGCTCCAGGATGCTAATGGGAACACCCTTGGCAGCGACAGCACCACCCAGGTGGCCCTCAGCATCACGGGCGGGACGGGCGCTACGGGGGCCAGCCTCACCTGCGCCGCCAACCCCGCCACCGCGAGCCTGGGAGTGGCCGCCTTCTCCGGCTGCAAGATCGACAAGGCGGGCACCGGTTATACCCTGACGGCCACCGCTACAGGGTTCACCAGCGTCGTCAGCGCCAGCTTCAACGTCACTGCGGCGCCCATCACCTTCACCAGCATTACGCCGGCCACGGCGGGCCAGGGGGCCACGGGGCGGGCGCTCACCATCGCCGGATCGGGCTTCCAGGCCGGGGCGATAGTGGAGTTCCTCCCCGCCACGGGGTCCACGGCTGCGGTGGGCATCACCCTCACCGGGCCGCCCACGGTAGTGAGTGCCACATCTCTCAATATCACCATCGACGTGGGCGCGGCTGCGGTGGCGGGCAAGCGCAACCTCAAGATCGCCAATCCGGACGGTGGCAGCGTCACCACCACCAGTGATCCCTTCGAGGTGACGGCCGCGCCGGCAGTGACCAAGGTGGAGCCTGGGGAGCTGAGCCAGGCTGCTGCGACGCCGGTGACCATTACGGGTACGGGCTTCCAGAGCGGCGCGCAGGTGTCCGTGAGCGGGACCGGGGTCACGGTGTCCAACGTCACCGTTGTGAGCGCCACCAGCATCACCGCCACCTTCACCGTGGCTGCCTCGGCTCCGGCGGGGCTTAGGAGCGTGACGGTGACCAACCCGGACGGTGGGGCCGGCGCCGGGGCGGATGCCATCAGGGTGCTGGGGCTGCTGGCGGACCTGAAGCTGGCCCTGAGCAACGCCGCGGCTGGCGCGGCCGCCAACCTGAGCGGCAGCTTTACGGCGCTGACGGCGGTGCCGGCGGGCGGCAGTATCACCATCACTTTCCCTTCGGGCTTCAACCTGGGTGGGGCGAGCCTGCAGATCACGGGCGGCCTCTCCTGTACCGGGACGGCCGGCGCCGGGAGCAGCAGCGGCGCCGCCACCACGCTCTCTATCACCGTACCCACCAACTGCACCATCCCCGCGGGCGCGGCGGTGACCGTGCTCGCGAGCGGGCTGACCAACCCTGCGGTAGCGAGTACGCACAACGTCACCCTGACCACCAGCGGCGGCGGCAAGGTCCTGGACAGCGGCAGCGTGGTGGTGCGGGTGGTGGAGTTCGGCCTGAGCCCCGCCAGCGGGCTGCCGGGCAGCCAGGTGACGGCCACCGGCAAGGGGTATGCCCCGTCGCTGCCGGTGGCGCTGGCCTTCAACGGCTCCGTCATCACCAGCGTGCCCGCCGACGCCACCGGAGGCTTTAGCCTGAGCGTCGGCGTGCCCACCAGCGCGGGAGCGGGCGCGCACCAGATCACCGCCACTCAGGGGGCCACGGTGGCCCGGGCCACCTTCACGGTGCAGTTGCCGACCAGCTTCACGGCGGTCTCAGGTGACGGGCAGCGGAAGCAGTTCGGCCAGACGTTGAGCCCCTTCGTGGTGAAGGCGCTGGATGGCGCCAACCCGCCGCAACCCCTGGCCAACGTGGTGGTCAACTTCATCATCCTGAGCACCCCCACGGGCGCCACCGGGCAGAGCCTTACCGCGGACAGCGCCACCGGGGCCGTGGTCAGCGTCAAGACCGGCGCCGATGGCACGGCCCAGGCGACGTTGACCCTGGGGAGCGAGCCTGGGCCCTACCTGGTGCAGGCCGGCGCCGGCTTCAACGTGAAGCCCGTCACCTTCACCGCGACGGCGCTGGAGGGCCCGCCGGCCCGGATCGTGGTGACCTTTGGCGACAAGCAGGAGGGGTTCGAGACCAGGCCCCTGGCCAGGCCCCTGGTGGTGCAGGTGCTGACGGCCCAGGGACGGCCGCGCGGCCCGGTGGACCTGAACGGCGACGGCGACACCAGTGACGTGGTTAATGGCGTGCCTGAAACCGTCTCGGTGGGCTTTGCCACGGACAAAGGGAGTCTCGGCGCGACGACGGTGCCGATCGGGGCCCTGGGGTTGGGGTCCAGCGCCCTGACCTTGGACGGCCCGGGCCTCCACACCGTCACGGTGACCTGTAACGACTGCACCACCACCAAGACCGTCACTTTCACCGCCCTCTCCATTGCCGTGACGCCGGACAAGCTGACCATCTTCTCCGGCAACAACCAGACGGGGCTGGAGGGCCAGGTGGCGCCCAAGCCTCTGGTGGTGCAGGTGCAGACGGTGGATGGCAAGCCCCGGGGCCGGTTCGACCTGAACGGCAATGGCACCTTCACTGATCCGGGCGAGACCATCACGGTGACTTTCGCCACGGACAAGGGCAGCCTCACTGCGGGCGTGTCCAGCGGGACCAGTCTCAACGTGGACGTGGACTCCCTGGGCCTGGCCTCGGTGGCCCTGACCCTGGCCACGGGTACCCATACCGTCACGGTGACCTGTAGCGTCTGTGTCACCACCAAGACGGTCACCTTCACCGTCGTTGCCATCTCCACCACGCCGGACAAGATCACCATCTTCTCCGGTGATGGCCAGGTGGGGTTCGAGAACCGGGCGCTGCCCAAGCCGCTGGTGGTGCAGGTGCTCACCGCCGACGGCACGCCGCGGGGCCCGGTGGACCTGAATGGGGATGGCGACACCCTGGACGCGGGCGAGCGGGTGACCGTCACCTTCACCACGGACAAGGGCAGCGTCAGCCCGGCCAGCGCGACCACCAACGAGCTGGGGCTGGCGGCCACAGTGCTGACCCTGGGCACGGCTGGCCAGCACAACGTCACCGCATCCTTCACCTTTAACGCCGTGACCAAGTCGGTGGTCTTCAAAGCGACGGCCACGACCCTGGGCCGGCTGGCGCCCGTCTCCGGCGACAACCAGTTCGGCGAGGCCGGCGCCACGCTGCTCCGGCCCATCGTGGTAGCCGTGCAGGAGGTGGATACCAGCGGCAATCCCACGGGTAAGCGGCTCCCCGGCGTCACCGTGGCCTTCGCCGCCACCAAGGGGACGCTGAGCGCCAGCTCGGTGGTGAGCGACAGCGATGGTCTGGTACGGACCACCCTCACCCTGGGGACCGCGGGCGCCCATGCGGTGACCGCCAGCAAAGACTTCAACGTCGACGGAGACGCCGATGACCCGGGCGAGAAGGTGGCCTTCGCCGCCACGGCCCTGGACGTCAAGCAGCTCACGGGCAAGGTGACCGGGAAGGACATCCTGGGCACGGACCTGGACCTGGACCCCAACACCGCCGGGGCGCAGTCGGGGGTTGCCGGAGCCAGCCTGGTGCTCACCCAGAGCGACTTCAGCATGAGCTTCACCGCAACCACGGATGCCGCCGGCGCGTTTAGCGTCAAGATGGCCTCAGAGGTAGGCAAGGCCTCCAGTGGGAAGCTGTCGGTGAATGCGGCGGGGTTCGCGCCCATCTCCGACCGTGCCGTCACCATGGCCGCCGATGGCAAGCAGCAGCCCGATCCCCTGGAGGTCTTCGCCATCCAACCCGGCGTGGAGTGGACCGGCGAAGTGCGGAAAGACCTGAATGGCGATGGCGACTTCGCCGACGCGGGCGAGAAGCTGGCCGGAGCTGTGGTCGCCGCCATCGAGGTGGACGCCGGCACGGCCGCCACCCCTATCATCAAGGCCGGCGCCCGCACGATCTTCGCCATTGCCGACGGCCAGGGCAAGTACAAGCTGGCCGCGCCCAAGAGCACCTTCTGGATCGCTAAGGCCACCGCCAAGGACCAGGGTACCGCCGATCTGGACAAAGACAGCAATGGCGTGCCGGACATCGTGGACGTGGGTGCCACGGGCGCCAGCGGGCAGGACGTCACCTTCCCCACCAGCGTCAACATCACGGGAACGGTGCGGGTGGATGGTGTGGCCGTGGCCAAGGGCGATGGCCTCATATCCGGCCTGGTGCAGGGGAGCACCCCGTCGCCGGGCAGCGTGGGGATCGACCCCGATGGCTCCGGGGACGGCGACTACACCCTGGCGGTGGCCGTGCCAGCCACATCGGACACCATCGTTTCCTACGTCCTCAGCGGCTCCGTCAAGGGCATCGGCGGGCTGGTGCCCCGGCGGCTTTCGGTCAACAGCGCCGGGCGCTGTCTCGACGATACCAAGGCGGTGGTGCCCTGTATCATCAACTTCGAGGCCTTCAGCAGCGCGGTGACGGTGGAGTTCCGGGATCAGAGCAGCAATCTGGTATCCGTTGTGGAGGGGCAGCCCCTCCAGGCCGCTATCAGCGCCACGGTCACCACCACCTTCACCAGCGCCGCCTTCGGCACCCTGACTCTGGCGAGCCCCTTCAACGCCGTGAGCGTGTCGGGCGTCAGCAGCGTGGCCTTCCCCCTGGTGAGCAGCGATCCGGCGGCGGGCGTGTTGCAGGAGACCTACGACTTCCGGGTGAACGTCCTGGGCTTCGGCGAGCTGACGGCCAGCTCTCTCACCGTGCCGCCGAGCAAGATCGTGGTGGTCACGGTGCCGGTGCCGCGCAAGATCAGCGGTACGGTGAAAGACCAGGATGGCAAGGCCCTGGCGGGGGTAACGGTGAAAGGCTTCCGGTCCGACACCTCGGCGGCCGTAGCCAGCGCCATAACGGACAGCAGCGGCAAGTACACCCTGACGGTGCTGCCTGACAACTTGGCCTACCTCTTGACCTTCGACCTGACGGGGTTCGCCCAGGCGGTGCTGAAGACCGCGGTTCTCAGCGGCAATCTGAGCGACCAGGATGTGCAGATGACGTCGCTGACGGCGGCCAACACCATCAGTGGTGTGGTGGCGGGGCCGCCGCCGGACGTGGCGGTGACGGTCACCTTCATTGGTGAGGACGGCTCCACGGTAGGTGTTGCCCGCGGCACGACGGGCCCGAACTGCGGCACATCCAAGGTCCCGACGCCCACGGCCTACTGTCTCTCGGTCTCAAAGAAGGGGACGGTGCGGGCCTCGGCGGACGGCTGGGTCTTCCAGAAAGCCACGGTCGACCCGGTGGACGCCACCAGTGGCTCGGTGGAGAACGTCAACCTCACGATGACGCCCACGAAGCCGGTGCCACCCCAGAGCAAGCAGTGCAGCAAGAACGATGGGTGCTCCGGCGACTTCACCGGCAGCCGCATCGTCATCACCATCCCACCGGGGGCCGCCGGGGCCAGCAACGAGCTCATCACGGTGACCGTCAAGGAGACCACGGACGCCCCCACCACGGGCACCTTCCAATCGGCCTTCCTTACCGCCAACGGTGACCGGGCCGCTATCGAAATCACCGTGCAGGACAGCACGGGCAAGCCCATCACCCAGTTCGCCGCCCCCATCACTATCCGCATCGAGGGCGCGACGGTCAACGGGCGCGCGGGGTTCTACGATGAGGTAACGGGCAACTGGGTGCCGCTGTTCACCTGCACCGGGGATGCCACGGGCACCACCTGTACCACCACCCACGTCACCAAGTTCACCCTGTTCACCAAGTTCACCCTGTTCACCACCACGACCCCTTCCACAGGTACTGGTGGCGGTGGCGGTGGCGGTGGCGGCGGCGGTGGTGGAGGTGGCGGCGGGACGGTAACTCCGGCTGCGCCGCCCCCAGTGATGGGCACTGGCGGCGCGCCACCGCCACCGGAGGTGTCGCCGCCCCCCCTCCAATCGCTGGCGCCCGTTACCCAGACGGTGGACATCGCCGCCGGCGGCACGGTCCGCTCCGGCACCGTGGCCGTGGAGTTGCCGCCGCAGGCCGCCGGGGTGCCTTCCGGGACGGTGTCCATCGAGCGGCCTACCAAGGCCTTCGCCTACCCGGACTGGGCCTATCGCGGGAGCGCGGTGGCCGATATCGTCCTGAAGGACCCGGCTGGGGCGACGATCACCAGAACGGACAAGGCGGTGAAGGTCACCTTCGGCTATACCGATGACGACCTTCCCCCGGCCGGGGGCGACCCCCGGAACCTGTTCATCGGACGGCAGGATCGGGATACGGGCGTCTGGGAGAAGCTGTCCGGGACCGTGGACGCCACCCTGAAGACGGTGACGGCGGAGGTGACCCGTTTCAGCGTCTTTGCCCTCCTGAGCATTCCGGCGCCGGCCATTGCGGGGCCACCCGAGGGGACGGTGAGCTTCAACCTGGCGGCTACCCTGTCCTGGAGCAACCCAGCGGGAGCCACCCAGTACCAGATCCAGGTGGTTCCTTTCAACAACGATGGGCCGGGGATCAACCTGATCCGCAACGCCGAGACCAGCTACGAAGTGCTGGCCCCCAGGATGGGTGAGGGGAACTACGTGATGCTGCCCGACATGACCTACACCTGGCGCGTGCGCATCGGGGTGGCCGCGACGGCCCTGGGGGAGAATGACCCCGGCTGGAGCCCCTGGGTGAGTCGCACCTTCCGTACCGGGCCCGCGATCAGCTTCTTCATCACACCCGTGGGGCCGTTCCCGGGTACCACGGTGGCCGGCCTGACGCCGACGCTGCAGTGGGATAACCTGAGCCGGCACATCTTCTACTACGAGGTGCAGGTGAGCAAGGACCGCTCTTTCGGTCCCGACGCCTTCCTCTATTGGGAGCTGCGCCACGGCGGGGTGACCCAGCCGCTGAATAGCTACACCATCCCCTCTCAGTTCCCGTTGGAGGCCGCCACCACGTACTACTGGCGAGTCCGGCCCAGGGTGCAGGGGGATGGCATACCCACGGGCTGGTCGGACGTGTGGGCCTTCACCACGCCCTGACGAATCGCGCTGGCGGCTGGAGCACGAATACGCTGGCGAGGACGTCCTCGCCAGCGTATTGTCCGCGGCAGTGCTGACCCTCTAGTGTGGTGTTTCTGAAAAACGCCGTAATTGTCGTTGCGAGGAGGCGAAGCCGACGTGGCAATCTGGGGGAGGGCAATGCCTGGATGCCGTTGAAGGTCCCCCCACCCCCGGATTGCTTCGGCC
>JACPQN010000033.1 GCA_016190485.1 Chloroflexota bacterium | reverse complement strand
GAAGGCGGCGGGGTTACCCAGCAGGGCTATAGCAACGACATGTGGGCCGGACTGGAACGCTTCACCGCGGGGTGGTTCGAGAATCTGCTCCTTGCCGAATGGATTCCAGCGGTCCCGGAAGTAAAGGCCAGGCTTGAGCATGGCGCAGACATGGCTGACGTGGGCAGCGGCAACGGGCGGGCCCTGATCAAGCTGGCCCGGGCGTTTCCAAAGTCCAGATTCGTCGGTTACGACGTCTTCGAGCCAGCCGTAGCGACCGCTACCCGGAACGCCCGCGCGGCGGGCGTCGGCAAGAGAGTCAGGTTCCAGCACCTGGATGTGTCTAAGGGCATCCCGGAGAAGTTCGACGTGATCTCTACGTGGGATGTAATCCATGACATGGTCGACCCACGCGGCGCCCTGAAATCCATAAGGCAGGCCCTCAGGGACGGCGGAACCTATCTCCTGCTGGACATCAACTGCTCCGACAGGCTGGAGGAGAACATCGGCCCTCTCGGAGCGCTGTTCTACGGGTGCAGCGTCCTTTACTGCATGACCACATCGCTGGCAGGAAAAGGGGAGGGTCTTGGCACGCTGGGTCTGCCGCCGTCCAGGGTCAGGGAGCTCTGCGCCGAGGCGGGGTTCAGCAAAGTCAACCAGCTGCCGCTGGAGAACCCGTTCAACATCCTCTACGAGGTGAGGCCGTAACGGCAGCTATCAGCGCGCCGCCACGGTGTCGGTGGGCTGACGGCGAGACACACAGGGGTGAGTGAAGGAGGCACCATGACCACGCAGGCAAAAACGGAATGGCGCATCGCGGGCGAATCGGTCGTCATCTGCAACTGCGCATGGGGTTGCCCGTGCCAGTTCAATGCGAATCCAACCCACGGCCGGTGTGAGGCCCTGACCGGCTTTGAAGTCCGGGAGGGCCACTTTGGCTCTACCCGGCTTGGCGGGGTGAAGTTCGCCCGGCTCCTCTGGTTCCCCGGGCTGGTTCACGAAGGCAATGGCGTACGCCAGACCATCTTCGATGAGAAGGTGACGCCGGAGCAGCGGGCGGCTTTGCAAGCGCTCGATAGCGGGACCCACGGTGGGACGTTCTTCGAGATATTCGCTGCTGTCTGCCCTAACGCGGTCGAGTCGGTGATAGCGCCCATCACTATGCAGATCGACCGGACGGGGCGCAGGGCGCGGCTGGTAGTGGCCGGCATCGCGGAAGGGAGGGCCGAGCCTATCAAGAATCCGGTGACCGGGGAAGAGCACCGGGCCCAGATAGTTCTGCCCAACGGCTTCGAGTACAAGGTGGCCGAGATGGCCAACGCCGTCTCGTGGCGGGTGAAGTCGAATGCCCCGTTGGTGTTCGAGTATGAGAACACCTACGCGCAGCTGAATACGTTCGACTGGGGCAACGGGTGAGTATCGGGGGGTCAATCACCCTGGAATCGGTCCTGAAGAGAGACCGGTTGATCGTCGTGGCCGGTCTGGCCGCCATGGCGGCGCTGGGCTGGGCTTACATCCTGTACCTGGTGTCGAGCATGGCGGCCATGGACATGGAAGCGGACGTCGGGATGGCACGGATGCACCCGTGGGGCGCTACCGATCTCGCCCTGGCGTTCGTGATGTGGGCCGTGATGATGGTCGCCATGATGGTCCCTTCCGCCACGCCTATGATCCTCACCTTCGCCACCATCAACCGCGTTCGGCGGATGCAGCAGCGCCCCTTCGTCTCGACGGGCGTGTTCCTGGCAGGCTACGTAGCCGTCTGGGGTGCATTCTCCCTGGCGGCCGCGCTGGTTCAAGGCGGGCTGCACGGCGCTTCGCTGCTCGTCCCCGGTACCATGCGCGCAGTCCCGTACGTCGGGGGTGCGCTGCTGCTTGCTGCGGGCGTATTCCAGTGGAGCCGCCTCAAGTACGTCTGCCTGACGCAGTGCCGCACCCCGGCGAACTTCCTCGCCTCCGAGTGGCGCGACGGTACAGGCGGGGCGCTGGTGATGGGTGTCCGCCACGGGGTGTACTGCCTGGGCTGCTGCTGGCTGTTGATGGCCTTGTTGCTCGTGCTGGGGGTCATGAACTTGCTCTGGGTTGCCGCCCTCGCCACCTTCGTCCTGGCGGAGAAGATCGCGCCCCTTGGCGTCTGGATCAGCCGCGTCACCGGGGTGCTGCTCGTGGCGTGGGGCGTGTGGATGATCGCCGGGTAGGACGGTCGTAGCCTTACGAGACCGGGCTTAATCCGTGAAGGGGTGCCATGCAAAACGGGACGGAAACGGGGCCCGTTATGAGGCCTCTTGAGGAAGACCTCGATCAGTTCGTTCCAGGGATCACATGGGACGACGATTCATACGGTGCGGCCTGGATCGGAATGTCTGCATTCCGGATGCCCCTCAGTCGCGGGGGTTTCCAGAGGTGGCGG
>JACPQN010000030.1 GCA_016190485.1 Chloroflexota bacterium | reverse complement strand
TAGACATCGACGGGACGATCAGCCCCATTGCGCCATCGTCCAGTGAGGCTTACGTCGAACCAGAATGCCGCTCGGCGCTTCAGCAACTGAGCCAGCGATTGCCCTTGGTGGCGGCGCTTTCCGGACGGCCTGTGGCGGAAGCGGCTCGCATGGTTGGTGTACCTCAGATGGTGTACCTAGGCAATCATGGGCTCGAACGCTGGGAACAAGGGCAGGTGGTGCCGGTAGAAGCTGCTGCAAGCTTAGCCTGGGCGGTAGAGGAGGCAGTTGTCCGGTTGCGCCGAGGACTCCGGCTGTACGGCATTGAAATCGAGCACAAGGGGTTGACCGCCTCGATCCACTATCGCAACGCAGAAGACGCTGCTGGAGCATACACAGCAGTGGAAGAGGCAGCTAGGGGTGCCATTGCAGGGCTTCCGTTGCGGGCTCGTCAGGGACGCCAGGTGCTGGAGATCCACCCCGACATCGACCTGCACAAAGGAAGCGGGGTAGAAGCCCTCCTGCAAACCTACGCGCCAGACGCCGCGATCTATGTTGGGGATGACACCACGGATATCGACGCCTTCCGTGCATTGCACGCGTGGGGCCGCGCAACCCAGCGCTGGGTTGCGGCAGTGGCTGTGCTCAGCGACGAGACGCCACTGGCGCTGGCAGTCGAGGCCGACTACACCGTCGAGGGCGTTGCAGAGGTGTGCGCTCTCCTGCAGTGTCTGGCTAATGAGTATTTAACGCGCTAGCGCTCGGCGAGCACTTAGCTTGCCCGTTCCGAGCAGCGTAGCGATGTCGGCAAACTGGTCTCTCGTCCAATCGGCCAAGTCCTCACGCGCAACGGCTTGTCGTAGCTGTCGGGCGCGTCGCCTACGCTCCGGGGCCGACATCGTAAGCGCCGAATGGAGCGCCTGGACAGTTCCCTCCACATCCGTCGCAGCCACGGTGAGCGCGTAGCGACCAAGCTGCTCCCACGCGCCTGCCGTCTCCGACAGCACCAGCACCCCATTCCGCTGGTTCACGCTGACGCCTTCTTTCGCTACTAGGTTCATGCCGTCGATCACGCTGTTCACAAGCAGTACGTCATACTGCGTGAGGGCCGCGATGGCCTGGACGTAGTTGTTTTCGTGAAAAACCTCTATAGGGCGCCAGGCATCATTCCCATGACGCTGATTGATCTGTGTGACGAGTGCGAACACCTCTTCCTGGTACTCCTGATAGAGCGCAAGTTCGAGGCGTGAGGGAACTAAGAAGGCCCACATCTTGACCTTACCCGCTAAGTCTGGATAACGACTTAGGAGAGTGTCGAATGCGCTGAAACCGCGGACTATGTTCTTGCTGGGTTCCAACCGGTCAACTCGCACGATGGTGCGCTCGCCCCGTAATGGCAACAGCTTTTCCAGATAGCCTTCCGCTTCCGACGAGACCGCGGTTTCACTTACTGCGGCTACGTCAATGGAGACGGGGTAGGATCGAACGTAGGTGGTGCGCTTCCAGCGGACTGTCCCCCTCTGATAATTCACTTTACAGCGCGGCAAGAGGTACTCACAGGTGTAAAGAAAATTGTGGACGTCCCGGTGTGTCTGTAAACCCACAATATCATTCTGGCACAAGCTACTCAGTATTGGCGTCCGCATGACCTCTGGCAATAGTCCCCAGTAGCGGGGTGCGGGCCAGGGGATGTGGATGAAATGCTGCAGGAACGCGGCAGGCAGCAGTTTTCGAACAAATCCAGGCGCGAGATAGAGGTGATAATCCTGGAACAGGATGACCGGCCTCGTCGTTTCTTCAGCCAGCTCATTGGCTATCGTTTCGGCGAACGCGCGATTAACAACGGTATAGCCATTCTCCCAAGCATCATAGATGGCCGCGTTGATGTTCGGAGCCGCGGCTATGCCCCACATATAGTGCTGTAGGAACCACAGCAGCGGGTTGGCGAATACATTGTAATACCGGTCGTACGCCTCCTGAGTGACGTCTACAAAGCGAAAGTCCGGGGACTTCCTTTCCGTGCCTGGTACAGCACGCTCTTCGCTGGGCCGGCTTGCCGCCAAGCGGTCACCATTAGTCATCGGGCACGCAAACCAGGTGATGGTGGAGCCCTGCGCCATAGCAGCGAGTGCGCTGACTACTCCGCCGCTGCCGCGGCGAGCCTCCAGTTGGTCCTTTCCAACCAGTGCAAACTCAACAGGTCCCCGGTTGCTCACGAGGGCCAGCCGGTGGCCTGCAAGAACGCCGCATCCTGCGAATGCGCTGTTTAGGGGAGGGTTCTTCATTTGTCTTGGTGTGCGGGGCGCCACCATATCAGTCGAGCCTCTCCGTCCGAGTCGCAAAAACAAAAAGGACCAGAGCAGCCTCTGGCCTACATGCCAACGTGCTCCTTCTGTCGCCTACGAGGTTAGCTGTCGGGTTCGGCCTGAAGGAGTGGCCTAGCTCTGAGGAGCATTCACCCCATGATAATCCGATTTCCCCCGTCCCCTACAAGAGGAGTTCGGCCCTTGCTATTCAATTAAAGTCACTCTACCACAGCACCCGAGACCCTGCAAACCAAGAGCTCTTGCAATAATGTATCAGTGTGACTTGCAGCGCTGGCCGCCCGCAGCTCGGCGGCAGGCTTGACGGTCTGGACGTCGTCCCTGGTCACACAGTTAAGCCACTCCAGGTGCGCTGCGCCCGGTACGTGGCCCACCCGCTGGTTACCCCGGCTGTTGGCGCCGTTCCACTCGCCGACGGAGCGCACGTCCCAGATCACCGTGCCGGGTTTGCCGATGGCCTCCTTCAGGTAGTCCACCCGGCACACCAGGTCGTCGCATACCTTCGGCGTAAAGGATGCCCTTGGCGGCTTTGGCTCCTGGTAGGTGACTGGATGGCCCTCTTTGAGCCACTTGTTCCAGCCGCCGTTCACCACCACGCAGCGGTCGTGGCCGTAGTAGCGCAGGCACCACCAGAAGCGGGCGGCATAGACGCCTCCGGAGGCGTCGTAGGCGACCACCAGGGTGTCGTCGCCGATGCCCATCTGGGCCATCTCCTCGGCGAACTGCTCCGGCTCCATGATGAGCCGGTTGTTCTCCGGGTTCTTCATGTAGTGCTCTTTAGGGCACACCGCTCCGGGGATGTGGGCGCGGCGGTAGGCGTCCCGCACGTCGCAGTCCAGGATGCGGATGTTGGGGTCCTGGAGGTGCTCCGCCAGCCAGCCGGTCTCCACAAGGAGATGGGGGTTCGGGTAGCCGCTGGTGTTTTCAGCCATGGGTAGCCTCCTCGCGAGGTGGGAAAGCCCCTCTGGCCCGGCCAGTTGGCCGGACGGGATGATTATACGTCCCTGGAGGCTGGATGCGAAGGGCGAGCGAGGCCCGTCTAGCCCTGGCCGGCCCCGGGGTCCGCCGCGGGCGCGGCCTCTCGCCGGCCCCGGGGCCCGGTCTCCGGCAACTTCAGCGCCGCGACCAGGAGAGATAAGGAGCAGACGGTGAAGAGGAGGAACCCCGGTAGGTAGGAGCCTGTGGTATCGGTGAGGAAGCCCGCGACCAGGGGGGCAAAGAAGGCCGCGACGCCGGCCAGGGTGAGGATCATCCCCCCCACCACCGCCACCACCGGCGGCGAGAGCCCCGGCAGCTCCATGGGGATGGTGAACAGCACCGGTGGATACGCCCAGAGGAGCAGGCCCACCAGGAGGATGGCGGACACGTTGACCCAGGTCGCGTCGACCAGGAAGGTCCCTAGCCCCACCAGGCCCATGCATGCTCCCGGCACCATAAGGAAGGGCCGCCGCAGCCCCACTCGGGCGGAGAGGAGGCTCCCGCTGAGGCTGCCGGGGATGCCGGTGAGGCCCAGGAGGCCTGTGATGGCCGCGGCCTGGGCCAGGTCCATGGCGAAGACCTGGTTGTAGTAGGTGGGGAGCCAGGCCACCAGCACGTCGTAGTAGGCGATGGGGCCCGAGAAGGCCAGGGCCAGCCAGTAGGTGGTGGGCCGCCGCAGCACATCTAGCACCCCCACGGGCTGGCCCGCCTCCTGGCTATGCTGGTGGGCACGACCTTCCCGCCCCAGGAGGATCCAGGCAATGGCCATGACCCCGGCGTAGCCGCCGTAGGCCGCCAGCACGCCCCGCCATCCCAGGAGCTCGCTGAGGGGGACCGTGATAAAGAACGCGCTGCTCACGCCGATGCTGCCAAACACCAGGCCCAGGCCGTTCATCACCGGAAGGGCTCCCCCCCTGAACCACTGGACCACCACCGAGGAGAGGAGGGGCACCAGCAATCCCGTGCCCAGCCCGAAGATGACCCGGGAAACCAGGAGGCCTTCGAAGGAGGGGATGAAGAGGCTCAGCAGACCCGCGCTCATGGCAACGGCCCCCACGGCCAGGGTGCGCGCCACCCCGAAGCGGGTGGCGATCATGCCCGCAGGCACCGTGAAGAGGGCCTGAGCTATCGGCACCACGCTGAAGAGCAGGCTCACCGTGGCCCGGTCGATCTTCAGCTCCTCCATCACGATGGGGAAGAGGGGCGTGACCGCCATGAAGTTGAGGCCCAGGCCCACCTGGAGCAGCATCAAGAGCGCAGCGATGACGTACCCGTAGGAGCCGATCATTCCCGCTCTGGCTGATGGGGATTGCGTGACTGATTCACAAGGGCTACAGGTAGCTTGAGCCGCTCATGCTGAGCTCGTCGAAGCACGAGCGGCTCAAGGCTCTGGTTGCTCTCTGCGGTGGGACGGGCAGGCCTGGTCATCGGCGGTACTGGGCCACGTTGCGCAAATGCTCCTCGAAGGTGGCCGCAAAGGCGTGGCTACCATCGGGCCTGGCGACGAAGTAGCGATAGGGCGAGCTCTGGGGCCGCAGCACCGCCTGGAGGGCGCTGAGGCCCGGACTGGCGATGGGCGCGGGCGGCAGGCCGGGTGTCACGTAAGTATTGTAGGCTGACGGCGCCCGCAGGTCATCGGCCGTCAGCTCGGCCTTCCAGTAGCCGCCCGCAGGCGGAGGAGCGCCAGGCGCCACCAGCGTATACTGCACCGTGGGGTCGGCGGCCAGCGGCAGCCCTTCCCGCAGGCGGTTCAGCAGCACCCCGGCGATGAGGGGACGTTCCTCCGGCTTAGCCGCCTCCCGCTCAACGATGGACGCCAACACCACCGCCTGGTGCACCGTCAGCCCCTGGGCCTGCGCCTCCCGGAGCATCTCTGGGGTGAAGCGCTCCTGGAAGGTGTTCACCATGAGGCGCAGGAACGCTTCGGCGCCGTGCTCTCGGGGAACGATATAGGTGTCGGGGAAGAGGTAGCCCTCCAGCACCGGGACCGGCGGCGCAAGGGTCGGAGGCAACCCCCCGGCGCCTGTGGAGAAGACCAGCCGCAGGAACTCCGTGCGCCGGGCGATGCCCGATGCCTCCAGCAGGTCGGCCACCTCCTCTGCGCGCCAGCCTTCAGGCACCGTCACTGCCACCAGGTCCACCTGGCCCCGCATGAGCATCTGGATGATCTCCCGCGGGCCCAGCCCCGGCGGCAGGCTGTACCGGCCCGCCTGGAGCGCGCCCCCGGCGCCGTAGTAGCTCAACAGAAACCGAAAGAGGTTGGGATTGCGGATAAGCCCCTCCTGGGCCAGGCGCGCCGCAATCTCCCCGCCGCCTTCTCCGGGCCGCACCGTGAAGGCGATGACGGACTCGCCCTGAGGCGCTCCGGGCTCCAGCAGGGCGACCGCGGCCTCCACCAGGCGGTCTCTGACCTGCTGGGAGCTGCCGACCAGGGATGGGACGGCGAGGAGCAGGACCAGGAGGGAGAGCCAGAAGAGCCGCCGGAACATCCTGATCATCTGCCATCCGCCTGCGGAAGTGAGCCGGCGCGCCGGCTGTCCAGGTAGCCCTGGAGCAGCACCGCGGCCGCAGTGGCGTCAATGCGCCGCCGTTGGCGCTTGCCCCGCACGCCCAGGGAGCGGAGGATCTCCTGAGCCTGCGCCGTGGTGAAGCGCTCGTCCCAGGTGCGCACCGGCGCCGCCAGCGCCGTCCGGAGGGCCTCCACAAAGGCCAATGTGGCCTGCGCCTGGGGGCCTATCTCGCCCTCTAGGGTGATGGGCAGCCCCACCAGCACCTCCTCGGCGGCCTCCGCCTCCACCAGCCGGGCGATGGCTGCTAGATCTGCGGCGAGTTTGCTGCGCTGGAGCACGGTCAGCGTGCCCGCGATGGTCTCCGTGGGGTCGCTGACGGCCACGCCGATGCGCTTCTCACCCACGTCCAGCGCCAGGATCCGCACCACCGCTACCTGGCCGGGAGCTGGCGCACGGTGATCCGCCAGGGAAACTGGGGCACGCTCTCCACCCAGAAGGGCGCGGTCTCCACCTGGGGCCGGCTGGCCAGGGCAAGCTGCTCAAAGAGTAGCGTTTCCGCCTGGTCCATACCTTTGCCCCGCACCAGCTCCTTCACCTGCTCCTCGCTCAGCTTGGGCCGGAGCGCGCTCTTCACGCCCACGTGGAAGGCCAGCGCGTCGCCGTCGTACCGCACGGCCTCCAGCACCCGGATGCCCAGAGGGCCGTCGGTCAACTCATAGCCCTGATCGCGCTGGTTCAGGTTCCGTCGCAGGACCTCGTTGACGTCCCTGCCGAGAAAGCCCAGCGCTTGGGCGGTCCCCGTCACCTTCAGGGTGACCTCCGTGGTCTCCTCCCCCACCTTGCGGTCCAGCTCTTCGTCGGTGAAGCGGATACGCACTGTCTCCGGGAAAAAGGAGACATCCTGGGGCCTGGCCTGCTCCAGCCGTCGCAGCCCTTCTTCTCTGGCGAGGGCCGTGGCCCGATCCCGGAGCTGCAGCAGGTCCTGATCGGCCACCGTGCCCAGGTCGACGCCGCCCTCCGAGGGCCGCTCGTTGCTCACCGTGAGGGCACGGGCCAGCGCGGGGTCCACTAGACGGGTGATGGAACGGGCGGCGACGTTGCCCAGCACGCCGGGCTTGTCCGCCAGGACCTCCACCTGCACGCCGGAGGCCTGGTTCGGGGGCGCCGAGACGGCCCGCTGGGTCAGGAACACCTCGTCTGCGGCGGTGGCCACCCGGGCGCCCGCCGGCACCGCCACCGGGTCCGGAGAGCGGTTCACGAAGGTCACCTGCCCCCTGGCCTTGCCCTCGTTTTCCCGCCGCAGGGAGATGATCTGGAGCTTGGCCGTGGCCTCCACCCTGGTCTGGAGCGCCTGGCCCGGCACTCGCAGCCCGGCGGCGTCCAGTCCCGTGGCCAGGGAGCTGGCTGTCACGAGCAGCACCTCGTCCACCGGTCTGGCCGCGAAGCGCAGCGTCACGGTGGCGCTGGGCAGGAACACCCAGGCGCCGGCTAGGGGCATAAAGAGCGCAATGCCCAGGGCCAGGAGTCCCAGCGCCTTCCAGACCCTGGCCCGGCTGGCCCGGGCGGCCCGCTCCTGCAGGTACGCCGTGAAAGTCTTGTGGTTACGCACCACCTCCGGGGCCAGGATGGCGGGCATCGAGCCATTGCCCTCCCGCACCCGGAGGCCCTCGGCCCGGGCCAGCGCCGCGGTCTCTTCGTCCCGGCTGACTAGGGTGGCCCGCAGCCCGTAGGACCGCAGGTGGCGCTTGAGCAGGCGGACGTTGACGGGGTTGCGCAGCGCCTGGAGCCCGTAGGGAACGACGATGCTGAGGGTGTCTTCCTCCGCCGCCTCCAGTTTGCTCCTGATGGAGGCGATGCCGTCGTCGGGGTCGAGATAGAGTGTGGTGGGCATAAGAGAGCAAAGGCCAGGGGCCCTAGTATCTCGTTTCCGAAGTTCGGCGCAAATGTCTTTGCGAGGGAGCCCGAAGGGCGGGGCCGAAGCAATCCGGGGGTGGGGGATCTTCAACGGCATCCAGGCATTG
>JACPQN010000027.1 GCA_016190485.1 Chloroflexota bacterium | reverse complement strand
GGGGTGGGGCCGGGGATGCGTAGCTCCACGGGGAGCCTCCTTGGTGGAATCTTTCACAATTCTACCGCGGAAGGTGGGGGAGGGTAAAGGCGGGGGAAGGAGAGTGTTTAACAACGTGTTTGGCCGCTCGTGGTGAGCCCTTCGGCAGGCTCAGGACAGGCTTGTCGAACCACGGCGCTCGCCCTTCGACAAGCTCAGGGAATGCTTCTCGATAAGCTCGAAGACCGGGCTTACTAAACACTCTCGTGGGAAGGCGTTAGCGGCGTGCCCAGGAGGGTGAGGAATCTCCCGCAGGATTATTCGTGATGTTCAGGGGGCGGCCAGTGCCGTCGGCGCTCAGGATGTAGATCTCCAGATTTCCCTCCCAGCCTGCGGAGAACGCGATCTTAGTACCGTCAGGTGACCAGGCTGGTTTTCCGTCGACGTGCAGGCCAAAGGTGAGGCGTTTTCGATTGCTACCATCCGTGTTTACCACATACAGATCATTCACGTAGGCCTCGTTCATCACAAAGGCAATCTTAGAGCCGTCAGGCGACCAGGCAGGGCTTGTGGCATAGGTCGCAGGCCTGACATTGGGAATATTGGTAATGTTAGCGAGCCCGGTACCATCGGGATTCATCACTACAACATTGGAGTTGAAACACCCGTTGCACCAGAGCTTGAAGGCGATCTTGCGGCCGTCCGGCGACCAGTCAGGAGATTCCGCGATAGTGCCTTTAGGGTTGTTCGTGAGGTTGGTCAGGTTGGTCCGGTCAGCATTGATAACGTAAATGTCACCCCTCATGTCCCGGTAGGACTGGAAAGCGATTCTGCCACCGTCAGGTGACCACGTTGGTGAGCGGTCGTCTCCAGGTGTGTCGGCAATTCCCGCGAGACGTCCATCGGCTTCGTATATGCCAATCCAATCGCCCTTCTCCCGAAAGCGACCGTCCACGGTCACGGCTATGCGTCTTCCCTCGGGAGACCAGGCTGGTGAGCTGCCCAGGCCGATCTCACCGTAACTTATTGTGCGTTGCACTACGCTGCTTCCGTCTGAGTTCATGAGGTAGAGTCCGGGCACGCCAATTCCGGCCGTCTCTCTGTTAGAAACAAAGGCAATCTCGGGTAGCTCTGGCGTGAAAAAGCGCCACGCCATTGGCTGGAAGCATCCGACGCACTGCGGAGCCCATGAGGCAGCCGCGCCATCTCCTTGGACGCGCGGTCGGACTCGCCAGTAATACACGCTGTTGGGTTCCAACGGCGGCGTACGCCAGCTATTGGGCGGGTCTGTTAGCGCACCGTGAATCAGCATGGACCATATGGGGGCCACCGCCCCAGTCCCAGCCCGGAACTGGGGGTCGGTGCTCACCTGCACCTCGTAGTAGAAGATGTTGGAACCGATACTGGGCCAGATCAACGTAACTGGCGCGGTGCTTTCCAAGATGGCATTCTGCCGTGGCAGGACTATCTCGTTGACGATGGTGGCCCACCGAGGTGGCTCCGGCGTCCGGAAGCTCCAGCTTTCAGACCACGGGCTCCAGGAAGAATCATCCTCACCCACACTGACGAGGGCGTTGGAGACGCGCACCTGCCAGGTGTAGGTCATGTCTGGCAGAAGAACATACATGCCTTTGCCGAACTGTGGTGGCTCGACGACGAAGGACTCCGAGGAGACCTTTACAGGGTCGCCGATTATTAGGCTGATCCCCGGGCCGTCGTTGTTGTATGGAGTGACCTTGATGTGGTATTGCGTGATGCCTGGCGGGTTGCTCCAGTAGAGGGTCGTGGGCCCCATGGTCTGGAGGCGGATGCCGCTGGGCGGACCCCGCAAAACCGGTGCGGCAAGCGACTCCGCGTTGGCGTGGTTCGCCCCCGCCCCTGGGGTGTTGTCTGCCCTTTCGAAGGTCGCAAAGGTTGAGACGGCAAGCATTGCGGCCAAGGCGATGCTCTTGATTCTCATCGCAGAACCCCTCCTCCAACTCAGCTCTATTCTATCATTCCCCGTATCCGGCACCGCACTGGTGCAGGTGGCCCAACGTCATCCTCCACGCCTTCTGTAATTAGTTGTGTGATATACTGTGGATATCATTACACATCACGGTAGGGAGCATCTATGAAAGGCAAGATTATTCAGGTTCCCATGGATGAGGAGCTGGTAGCAAAGCTTGATGCCCGCGCCGAGAAGGCAGGGCGGCCCAGGGCCGAGATTATCCGGGCTGCCTGCCGCGCCCACCTCCGGCGGCTGGAGGAAGCGGAGCAGGAGCAGGCCTACATCGAAGGCTATCGGCGGATTCCCGAGGACCCCGCATTGGCTGAGGCTATGGCGTCCTTGGCGGCTCAGATCCTTCCCCGAGAAGCGTGGTAGGGTGGAGCGGGGCGAGGTGTGGTGGGCAAGGCTGCCGCCCCCCGCTGGGCGCCGACCGGTGCTCCTGCTGTCTCGAAACAGGGTGTATCAGGTCCGGGCGTCTGTAACGGTAGCCTTTGTCACGCGCACTATTAGAAGGATTCCCGCCGAGGTCATCTTGGACACGACAGACGGCCTGCCGAGCCGGTGCGTCGTAAACCTGGATGACATCTATACTGTTCCCAAAGCTCTGTTGGATGAGCGGATCACTCTCCTTTCCCAGGACAAGATGGCCCAGGTGCGCCGGGCCATCCTCTTCGCGCTGGACCTGGAGGAAGACTAGCGAGCGCCTGGCGCCTCTCCGCCTAGACTTTGCCTCCCTCATCTACTAAGCTACGGAAAAGATAACCATGACCACCTCCCCCTACCGGGCGCTGCCCTCGATGGACCGACTGCTGGCTGACCCCCGGCTGGCGGAGATCATCGCCGCCTACGGGCATGAGCGGGTGGCCGACCAGGCCCGAGGAGCGCTGGAGGAGGCACGCCAGGCCATCGGCAACGGAGGCGCCCCCCGGTCAGCGGACGAGCTGGTGGCCGTGGTGCTGGCCCGGGCCCGGGCCCAGTGGCAGCCGGGCCTACGGCGGGTCATCAACGCCACCGGCGTCGTCATCCACACCAACCTGGGCCGGGCGCCCCTGAGCCGGGAGGCGGTGGCGGCCATGGCTCTGGCGGCCCAGGGCTACTCCAACCTGGAGTTCGACCTGGAGTCCGGCGAGCGGGGCTCTCGCCACGTCCACATCGAGGCGCTCCTCACCCAGCTCACGGGCGCGGAGGCCGCGCTGGTGGTGAACAACAACGCCTCCGCGGTGCTCCTGGGCCTCACGGCCCTGGCCCAGGGCAAGGAGGTCATCGTCTCGCGAGGGCAGGCGGTGGAGATCGGGGGCGGCTTCCGCATCCCCGACGTGCTGCGCCAGAGCGGCGCCCGCCTGGTGGAGGTGGGCACCACCAACCGCACCTATGTCGGCGACTACGACGCCGCCATCAGCCACGAGACGGCGGCCCTGCTGCGGGTGCACAGCAGCAACTTCCGGGTCATCGGCTTCACCCACAGCGCGGCGCTGCCGGAGCTGGTGGAGCTGGCCCACCGCCGGGGCCTGCTGGCGCTGGACGACCTGGGCAGCGGCTGCCTGCTGGACACCACCGCCTACGGCCTGGCCAAGGAGCCCCTGGTGCAGGAGAGCGTGGAGCAGGGGGCCGACCTGGTCTTCTTCTCCGGAGACAAGCTGCTGGGCGGGCCCCAGGCGGGCATCATCGTGGGCAGGAAGGCGCCGGTGGAGTGGCTGAAACGTCACCCCCTGGCCCGGGCCGTGCGCATCGACAAGGCCAGCCTGGCCGGGCTGGCGGCGACCCTGACCCACTATCTGAAGAACAAGGCTACCGAGCGGGTGCCGGTGTGGCAGATGATCGCCGCGCCCCTGGAGCGGCTGGAGCAGCGGGCCAGCGCCTGGGCCGCCGCCCTTCGGCAGGCTCCTTCGGCGGGCTCAGGACACCGCCCTTTGGCGGGCTCAGGACAAGCTCAGGACGCAGCCCTGGGAGAGGGTGTGGCGGTGGTGGACGGGCGCTCTATGATCGGCGGCGGCAGCCTGCCCGAGGAGAGCCTGCCCACGCGCCTGCTGGCCATCTCCTCGGTGGCGCTGACGGGCGGGGCCACCCCGGAGGCCGTGGCCGCCCGGCTGCGGGCATTGCAGCCGGCCGTGGTAGCCCGCATCGAGCGGGACGTCCTGCTCTTTGACCCCCGAACGGTGCTCCCCGATGAAGACGAGGAGCTGGTGGCGGCCCTGCGGGCGGCGCTGGCTGGCCTCTGACGCAGCGGCTGGTTAAGGTAAAGAGCGCTGCGGGGCCTTTATCTCTGGCTGACGCCTAGGACGTGCAGGATGACACGGACTGGGCGTGGCCTGGCCGGCTGACAGCCATTGGCAATGGGTGCCTTGTCAGCCATCGCAAAAACCTCTACCATGGGCTAACGAGGGCTAACGACACTCGGAGGTCGCCGCCATGCAGGTGATCCGCCCCGACTACGCCGCCTACCTTTCCCAGGTGCCTCTCTTTGCCCGGCTCTCTCCCAGAGAAATCCAGGTGCTGGCTACCAGGGTGCGGCACCGGACCTACAAGGCGGGAGAGGTGATCTTCCACAAGGACGACCCCGGCCACACCTTCTACATCATCGTAGACGGACTGGTGAAGATCTATCTGGAGTCGGAAGAGGGGCAGGAGGCGGTGCTCATCATCCTAAAGTCTTCGGAGTTCTTCGGCGAGCTCTCCCTTCTCGACGGGGCGCCCCGCTCCGCCACGGCAGCGGCCATGGAGCCCACCGAGACCTACGCCATCGACCGGGAGGAGTTCCTGGGCTTTATCCGGGAGCACCCGGAAGCGGCGCTGAGCATCTTTGCGGTCATCGCCTTTCGCCTGCGCCGGGCGGACGGCATCATCGCCGACGCGGCCTTCCTGGACCTGCCGTCCCGGGTGGCCAAGAAGCTGCTAGAGCTTGCCAACAAGTTCGGCCGGGCATCGGACCACCAGATCGAGATCGACATCCGCTTGCGGCAGCAGGATTTCGCCGGGATGGTGAGCGCCACTCGGGAGAGCGTGAACCGCACCCTCACGTCCCTGGAGGAGGAGGGCATCATCCGCATCGAGCGGCAGCGGATCACCATCCTCCGTCCCGACCGGCTGCAGGCGCGCATCCCGTAGCCGGGGCGGCAAGCATCATCTTGTTAAGGAGACTGGCCTAGTGTCCTGAATCGCTATTCCGTTGAATAATTACTGGCTGCAGTGTCATGCTGAACCCTTCGGCAGGCTCAGGATAGACTTCGTGAAGCATCTGGCGGGGTGGCGACGGTCACCCCAGATTCCCTTCGACCATGCTCAGGGCATGCTTCGCTGCCGCTCAGAAT
>JACPQN010000029.1 GCA_016190485.1 Chloroflexota bacterium | reverse complement strand
GGGCTACATCGGGGTGCTGGTGGCCTGCCCGCCGGAGCGGGCCGGCTACACCGAGCAACTGCTGCGGGAGGCCGGGGCGGAAGAAGTGAAGAGCGACCAGAGAGGCGCCTAGGGATGGCCCAGCGGACTGGCTTGCTCCCCTCACTGCCTGGTCACATCGGACGTCCGGGTTCCCGGCGACCGCCCCTCTGGGCGCTGCCCCTGGCGCTCCTCCTGCTGGCCGCGGGCTGTGGTCGCGGCCCTTACCCGCTGGACGTCTTTCCGGAGATGCACTACCAGCCGTCCTTCCGGGCCCAGGAGCCGCCTCGCCGCGGCCCCGTGGCCGATGCGGTACCCGTCACCGGGAGAGAGGTGGCTGTGGACTTTGCGCAGTCTGTAAACCTGAGAAACCCCCTGGCCCGCACCCCGGCAAACCTGGAGGCCGGCCGTGCCCTGTATCAGGTGAACTGCGCGATGTGCCACGGACCCCAGGGGAAGGGGAATGGTCCCCTGGTTGCGCACTTCCAGCAGTATAACCAGCCACCGCCCGTGGACTTCTCGCAGCCCCGTACCAGGGGCCGGCGGGAAGGCGAGATCTGGGGCATCGTCACCAACGGCTTTCCCCTGCCCGGCATTCCCCAGCCCGGTGGCCCTGGGGGGATGCCCGCCTTCAAGAACATCCTTACCGAGCAGGAGCGCTGGCTGCTGACCATTTTCGTGCAGTCGGTGCAGTAGCCCCGGCAGGACTCGGGACCACCCGGCGGGCGCCCACCGCCGGGTTTGCCTTTTTCGGGGTGTCTCTTGTGGGCAGAGACACGGTGGGGATTTGCCGTCCCCTCGTCCCCTGCCCTGGGAACGGCTATGGTCGAGGACGACGGTGCCCCCGGAGGGATGACAGGCTAAACTTGGAGCACGCCATGGGAGTCGACCTATCTACGCTACAGCCCATCCACGTGGGTTTCACCAACTGTTACCCCATAGACACCGGCGAGGGGCTGGCCCTGGTGGACACCGGGAGCAACACAGGGCCGCTCTGGGAGCTGCTCACCGGGGGGCTGGAGGAGCGCGGCCACTCGCTCCGAGACGTGCGGTGGGTGATCCTCACCCACGCGCACCTGGATCACAGCGGCCTTGCCCTGCGGGTGAAGGAAGTATCCGGAGCGCAGATCGTCGCCCCGCGGGAGGAGCTGCCGCTGCTGCGAGATGGTGGTGCCCAGTGGCACACCCTCCAGCAGCACTTCGACCGACTCTATCTGGAGCACGGTGTCCCCCAGGCGCTGCTGGACTGGTACGAGCGCCAGGGCCGTCGCTACCGCTGGGGCGGGGCCTGGAAGCAGCAGCCACCCCTCTTTGAGCGCACCCCCGAGCGCCGGCTACGCTGGGACCTTATCAACGCGTCGGACGAGGTCCTGGCCGCTGAGGCGAGCCTGGCGGAGACGCATCACCATGCGCCCCACCACCGGCGAGGGGATGAGGAAGGCGCCTGGCAGCCCCGTCCTATTCAGCCGGAATTCACGGTGGAGGACGGGGATACGCTGGCACTGGGGCAACTGCGGCTCCGGGTGATCCATACGCCGGGACATACCCCCGGCCACGCCTGCTACTATCACCCCGAGAGCCGGGTGCTGTTCACGGGAGACCATATCCTCAAGCGCATCACACCTAATCCCGGGCTCTATTTTCCCGATGGTGAGTACGAACGCCGCACGAAGAGCCTGCCGGAGTACATCCGGTCGCTCCTGAAGGTGCGAGACCTGCCGTGCACCCGGGTGCTGGCGGCCCACGAGGGCGAGATGAACAACCTGGAGTACGCCGTGGACCGGATCATCATGCACCATGAGCGGCGCGCGCGTAGCGCCATGCGCGCGGTGCAGCGGGGCCGGTCCACGGCCTTCGAGGTGCTGCCAGTCCTGTTCCCTAATCTGCGGGCCTTTGCCCTCTCCGCGGCCCTCCACGAGGCCATCGGCCACCTGGACCTGCTGGAGGAGCAGGGACAGGTGCGGGTGAGCTACCAGGACGGGTTGTTCAGCTATCAGCCCGCCTAGGAAACCCGGGCGGGCCGGGGAACCGAGGTGAGAGTGGAGCGGGCTTCAGGCGCCGTTGCGGTGCGCGTGGAAGCGCGCGATGGCGTCGTAGACCCGGAGCATCTCGGTGTCGTTGGGGTTGCCGTAGCTGTAGTAGGGGCGAATCACGTAGCCGCCAAAGGCGGTGACCACCTCGCTGTGATCGTCAATCACAAAGTCGGGACGGAAGGGAACGCCCAGGCGCTTGCGCTCCTCTTCGTGGTTCTGCAAAGGCTTCACAAAGCAGTCGCTCACCAGGTCTCGCAGGCCGTGGCGTTCCACTACTTCCCACCGCAGCCCTACGCCCGACCAGAGGAAAACGCTGTGTCCTTCGTCCACAAGGCGCTGAAAAGTCTCCCGCACGTGGGGGCGCAGAGAGCCGTCCCAGTCCACCAGGGTATAGTCCACGTCGAAGAAGATGTTCACAGTGCTGATTTCTCCCTAAGCCAATCTCACTAAAAGGGGCCGACCTATGCGGCCCCTCTGCAGAGCAGGTAGCCTTCGCCCTATGCCCCTCTATATTGCCAAATCGGGAGCGTCCTGCCAAGGGGCATGGGGGAGGCTGCTGCGCTTTTCAATTCTGCGGGAACTGGGTACAATGGAATTGAGTTTTGCGCACAGGTTCCCGGAGCTAACATGGACGTCCCTCCCCGCCTTCAGCAAGTGTGCGACGACCTGCGAGAGGCCGCCGGCGCGCAGCGGGCGTATGTGATCGATGTGGACGAGCGGCCCAGCGGCGGCTTGCTGGGCACCGTTGTCTTCGGCATCCGTGACGCGACCTCGCCGGCGCTGCTGGCCCGCCAGCAAGCACAGGAGCTGCTGGGAGCGGCAGCGAAGCAGCCCATTGGCGCGGAGGTCTTCACTGAGCCGCTGGACGAGGTGGAGTACCTCTTCGACCGCTACCTCAGGGCCTACATCGCTTCGCACGACGGCGTGGTCACTCCCGTACGCATCGACGAAAGCGCCAGGCGGCTGTGGGTCCACTTCGACGGCGGCTGCTCGGGCTGTCCCGCCTCTATTGCAACCCTGAAACACGGCATCGAGCGTACGCTGAAGAAGCACCTCCCCTGGATCGAGCGGGTGGAGGCGGTCAACGAGGCGGCCGAACCGGATTTCGGGATCAAGCTGGACCTGTCCGCCAGCCTGAAGGCTGGCGTTTCCTCTGAGGAGAAGTAGCTATGGCGCAACGCACCAAGGCGGCGGAGCCCAGGGACGAGCAGAAGTGGGGAGAGAGCGAGCAGGTGGTTCAGGACTTGCAGCGCATCATCCAGAGCCAGAACGACCCCCGGCTCCAGCCCGTGAAAGTCTGGGTCAACCGGGTGAACGCCGAACGGGGAATGCTCTATCTGGGCATCGCACTGGGGGAGGCCCTGGGGTGCAGCCCCTTCTGCGGCTGCGCGGCCAAGCAGATCGGCGACCAGTTCGAGCCATTCCTGATCGAGCGTCTGCCCTGGCTGACCCGGGTCATCGTGGAACCCGAGGCGCCTACGGAGAGCGATCCGGGCCACGTGCTGCTCAAGTTCATCTAGGGGACGGCGCCGATCCTCATGGTAACGCTCACACCCGCGGCCGCGCGCCGCATCCAGCGCCTCGCCAGCCAACGCCCGGCGCTACGCCTGGCTGTGATCCCAGGTGGCTGCTCTGGCGACGGCTACCAGTACGACATGCAACTGGCCCTGGTGCAGCCTGGCGACGACTTGGTCTATGAGACCGATGGCGTCAGGCTGCTGGTGGATCGAGCGAGCTATCCCCTGCTCCAGGGCGCAGCGGTGGACTACGAGGAAACGCTGATGCGGTCGGGGTTTGTGGTGCGCAACCCTAATGCGATCTCCACCTGCGCCTGCGGACGCTCCTTCAAGGTGACGGAGGAGGGCGAACCGCTGCATGGAGGCCGTTGAGCCTTACCGTGCTGACCAGACCCTGCCGCGAGGGTGTTTATCACCCCGCCACCTCAGGCTCAAGCCTGAGCCATGTAGCGGCTATGCTGCGGGCTTCTGCCTGCAGTGCGGAGTGATTTAACACTCCCGCCCCACCTCTTCTATGCACGCAGGCTTTGGGCTATACTAGGGTGGCTGTAACAAAGACCCCACGGGTGTGGGTCGAGATATGCCTGGGGGCGTTGCCCTCCCTATTTCTGCCGCGCACTTTAGAGAGGAGGAAGGACCACTTCTTATGACCTACATCGTTGTCGACCCCTGCGTAGGCGTGAAGGACCTGTCGTGCATCGCCGTTTGCCCGGTGGACTGCATCATCACCACCGACGACGCGCCGTTGGTCTACATCAACCCGGACGAATGCATTGACTGCGGCGCCTGCGTTCCCGAGTGCCCCGTTAACGCCATCTTTGCGGAAGACGAGGTGCCGGAAGATCAGAAAGCCTGGACTCCGGTGAACTACGAGTACTTTACCCTGAGCCCCGGGGATTTCCAGGCCAAGTATGGCGCCCTTATTGCCGAGGCTAAAGAGAAGAACAAGGACTCGGAGCACGCCAACGCCACCCTTTATGCCTAGCCCCCCAGACCTGCGTATCGGCAGCCACCCGTAGCGGAAGCCCCTCCCAAAAGGGAGGGGCTTCCGCTGGTCTAGCGGGCCTGCTGCTCAGCCCGTGTCCTGACTCAGCCACAGCGGGCCAGGCGCCAGGTACGGCTCAGTACCAACGCGTTGCCCAGGGCGCAATACCGACCAAGAACCTCAAACAGGTCAGCCTGCAACGGCCGGTCGGCCCGGGCCAGGTCGAAGAGTAGGTACGGTACCTCTCCACTCCGTAGCAGGCGCTCCAGGGCCTGGTGGTCCAGCACTGGCCGTCGCAGGTACTCGTTCCACAGCGGCAGCACCGGCGCACCGGTGTGGGCGATGGCCTCGCCCGCGCTGTTGATCCCATTGATGGCAAAGGCGTATCTGGCCTGGGAGCCCTCGGCCTGGATACGCCGCAGCGCCGCCTCTGCCGGCACGGTTCTGTCCGGCGCCGCCGGCGCCGCGGCGCGGGCGTAGCTCACGGGATTGGGGGTGGTGATGATGCCGCCGCGAGGAGCATCCCGCGCGATCCAGAGGGAGACGGGGAGCATGGTAACGGGCACTGCGAGCAGGACCACGCTGCGAAACATGCCGGCCAGTGGAGGCGCAACGCGCACCAGCGTGGTTCCCACCGAGACCAGCGCTGCGCCCGCGCCGAGGAGGGCCACGGGCCGTACGCCCATGGCCAGCGGCGGGTACTCGGCCACAGCCATGTAGCTGAACCCGCAGGTCAGCAGGACCATGACCGGCAACGCCAGCGCGCGCCGGCCTTCGGTTGCCCGCCAGGCCTCCGCCAGGCCCACGGCGCCCATCACCGCAAGGGCCGGAGCGAAGGCTTCGACGTAGTGTGCCGGGGCCCGGTTGGCCATGGTGAGGGTGGCGATTCCGGTCAAAGCCCAGGCGGCCCAGAAGAGCCCGGGGCCCGCCAGCCAATCTCGGCGGCGCCAGAAGGCCACCGCAGTGCCCAGAAGGGCGAGCAGCACGGGCGTCCCCAGCAGCGGCCCATTGTCGCCTGCGAGCATCCGCCCGGGACCTGCGTCTCCCACACCGAAGCGGCGCGCCGCCTGGCTGAGCTGTGTGTTCACCGACGGGGAGGCGCCCGGCACTGCTGCAAACACCGCGACTTCGCCGGACATGAGCCGTTCGAGGCCGTTGTAGCGGAGCGCCAGGCCGTAGGCGCTGTTGGAGACGTCGTTCATGACCAGCGGGCGGTTCTCCGGCGGCGTCAGCTCTACCAGGCTTACCCAGGAAAGGGCAGTCGCGGCAAAGAGAACGAGCGCGAGGCAGAGGATCGGCCTGCGCCTGCGCCACTCCCCACGCCATCGAGCGGCGACATAGAGCGCCGCGGCGGGAGCGACGAGAAACCCTTCCAGGAACTTCACGTTGAACACCAGGCCCATGAGGGCGCCCCATGCCAGTAGCAGGCGTGGCCGGTTGCCATCCACGGCGGCGACGAGGAGCAGTCCGCTCCCCGCCAGGAGACACATCATCAGCGCGTCCATGGTGGAGTCCCGTGCCGTGGCGACAGACTCTGGCAGCAGCGCCAATAGGAGGGCCGCCGCGAGGCCGGCGAGAAGACCGTGACTCCGCCAAGCGGCGACGAAGGTGAGTGGAATGGCGAGCGTACCTGCCAGCGCCGAGGGTAACACCATGGCAACGCCGTTGTAGCCCAACAGCTTGGTACTGGCCACCTGGAGCCACAGGGCAAGCGAGGGCTTGTCAATGGTCAGCGTCGCAGCAGGATCGTAGGCAGCGTAGAGGAAGTGGAACCAGGACTGGGCCATAGAGCGTACCGCTGAGGCATAGAACAGGTTGCTGAGCCCCACGCGCTGAAGGTCGTACAGGCGGAGCCACGCCCCGAGCGCGGTGATGGCGAGCAGCGCCGCCAGCGCCAGGGATAGCGCTGGCAGCCGCGCTGAGAGCCTCCTGCCTCGCATCATCTCTCAAAACACAGGCTGCGCAGGCTCCGGACCCTGCGCAGCACGTGCGTCGTGTGTTGGGCTCTCTACTTGTCGAACCACATGTTCTCGATGTAGCGCAGGGTGCCGCCCGGCCCGTTGCCAGAGCCGCCCCATTCCTCATAGCCTTTGAAGGTGGGGTGGATCAGGGCCGCGTTGAAGTACTCGTAGCCCTGCACCAGCACGTACTGGTCAAGGATGTAGCGCTGCAGCTCTTTCAGCAGCTTCTTGCGCTCTTCCATGTCGGTGGTCCACTGCTGCCGCTCCCACATGCTGTCGAACTTGGCGTCGGACCAGCCGGTGTAGTTGCGGCCTCCCTCGGTGTGGTAGGCGTTGTGGAGCTGGATCCCCGGTTCCGTCTCGTAGACGAAGCCCCACCAGGAGACCTCGTAATTGCGCTCCACGTTGCGCCGGTTCTGCTCGGCCCACAGGATGCCATCGGGCTCGATCTTGATCTTCGGAAAGTCCCGTGCGAACTGCTGCTGGATGATCAGGGCCACTTCGGCGTAGCCGTTGGCGCTACCAGCGCGATCGCTGGAGTGCATCATCTTGAGGGTCAGCCCCTTCTCGTAGCCTGCCTCCTTCAGCAGCCGCCGGGCCTCGGCAAAGTCGCCCAGGCCCGTGGATTTGTCCGGGGTGAGGTTGCCCGCCACCAGCCTGCCTTGGCCGGGCGCGGCCAGGATGCGGCCGCCGGCCGCCGGTTGGCCGCCCTCTGCGGTGTGGCAGTAGAGACACAGGCCGATGGTGGCGAGGTAACGGCCCGCAGCGGGGTCTGCCCGGCGCACAGCCGGCGTAACGGTGGCGCCGGGAGTGGCCGCGGACCTGCCGGGAGCGGCCTCGGGCTGAAAGGTTGCGCAGGCCGCAGTCCCCAGGATGAGGGCGATCAAGACTCCCGCTGGCGCCAGGCTCCGTCTCACGGTGGCTCCCTTTGCCGAGATGGACACACGGTTGGTCGGTCCCCTCTCAGGGTAGGGGCCAGCACGCTCACATGAAGATACTGGATTGGAGCTTCCGCCGCAAGCGGCCGGGCCAGCATCGGCCCGAAGCTGCACGCCAACTCCGGCACGCTGGGCGGCCGAGGCGCGCCTGTCCTTTGTCCGTGTCGGGGACGCAGTGGTTGGAGGACTCGATAGCGGGCCGCTACAGGATCACCTTGCCGGCCCGCAGTTCCTCCAGTTCCGGAGCCGATAGCCCCAAGATCTCTCGAAAGACGAAGTCGTTGTGCTGGCCCAGCAGCGGCGCGGGGAAGTAGTTGCCGTTGGGGCCGGGGTCCAGCAACCAGGGCAGGCGCAGGACGGGTTTGCGCCCCACGATCTCCTGCTCCAGCGGCACCAAGAACCCTCTGGCGCGGTGGTGGGCGTCGGCCAGCACATCGCCGCTGTGATAGGTGGCTCCCGCGGGCACGCCGGCGCGCTGGAGCCGGTGCATCAGGTCGATGGCGTCCTGCTGCTGCGTCCACCCGGCCACCAGGGCGCCCAGCGCTGCTCGGTGACACCAGCGCTGATACTGGTCGGTGAAACGCGGGTCGCGCGTCCACTCAGGGTCGCCCAGGACGCCGCAGAGGGCCTCCCATTGCGGTTGATTCCGCACCGCGATGGCGATCCAGCGGTTCTCGCCGCGGCAGGGGTAGCAGCCGTGGGGCGCGCCGCTCGCCTCGCTGTTGCCCTGGGGCCCGCCCACGCGCCCGTTAACGGTGTAGTCGAGAAAGGCCTCCGGAAACTGGTTGATGGTGGTCTCGGACATGGCGGCGTCGACGAACTGGCCGCGTCCGGTGCGCCGGCGGCGCCACACGGCCGCCAGCACCGCCAGGGCCAGGGTGGCGCCGGTCAGAGGATCGGTGAAGGTGCCGCCAAGGGTGCCACTGGGTTCGCCTTCGTAGCCGGTGACGGAGTTGAGCCCCGAGAAGGCGTGCAGCAGTGCGCCGTAGGTCACGTGGGCCTTGCTGGGCCCCGTCTTGCCCAGGGCCGAGCCGGCGACCATGATGATCTCCGGGTTCACCTGGCGGAAGTCCTCGTAGGTCAGGCGTGCCTTCTCCATGACGCCGTAGGCGTAGTTCTCGATGACCACGTCGCACACGGCCGCCAGCTTCAGGGCCAGCTCCCGCCCCTTGGGCTGGGTGAAGTCGATGGTGCAGCCCAGCTTGCTGTAGTTAAGGCTCCAGAAGGTGGCGCTATACTTCTCGCTGTCGGCGCCGGGGATCTCTATGGGGGAGCTGCGGAACTGGTCCGGCCGGTAGGGGCCTTCGATCTTGATGATCCGGGCGCCCATGGCGCCCAGGTACTCCGTGGCGCGCGGGCCGGCCAGCACCCAGCTAAAGTCGGCGATAGTGATGCCTTCGAGCGGTAATCGAGTCCCTGACATCGGCTGCTCCTAGACCACGCCCTGCTGAAAGAGCTGGATCAACTCCTGCTGGCTCAGGCCCAGGCGGGCCTGGAGCAGCGTTACGGTGTGCTCGCCCAGACGGGGCGCGGGCCTGCCGACGCCCGGCAGGCCCTCCATGAACTTGTAACGGGGCCCCGGCGCCAGCGCGCGCTCACCGGAGGGCAGGGGCATGGGCTGGAAGAAGTCGCGGGACTGCACCTGGGGCGAGGCCACCACGTCGGCCACGGTGTTATTGGGGAAGGCCGGCACCCGCGCGCCCTGGAGGCGCTGGTAGACCTCCTCCTTGGGGTACTGCTGGGTCCACTGGTCCACCAGGTCTCTCAGGGCCTTGCGGTTGGCGGCGCGGTTGGCCCGCCCCGTGAACTCCGGCTGGCTGGCCCAGGCCGGGTTACCCATCACCTGCACCATGGCCTGCCACATGTACTCTTGCATGGGATTGATGGCCACGTCGCCGTCCTGAGCCCGGTAGAGGGGGCTGGCCTGGGCTTCGCCCCGCACCGGCGTCTGGGGGGCGAAGGCCTGGCGGGTGATGCCGCCGAACTGGAAGGAGGTGACGGGTTCCAGCTCCGAGACGTCCACTTCCTGACCCTGGCCTGCGGCCTCCCGGGCAAAGAGCGCGTGGAAGGTGGCCAGGCAGCCGTACAACCCGGCGATCATCAGCGCCTGCCGCCCGCCTGGCTTGAGGGGGGGCTTCTCGGGGTCGTTGACGCCGCCGGGGGTGTCGAAGGCCAGGCCCGAGAGGTGGCTGGCCACCAGCTCGCCGCCCTGGTACTCCCGGTAAGGACCCTTCAGCCCGAAGGGGGTGACGTAGCACCCGATGAGCCGGGGATTCACCCGGCTCAGGTGGCCGTAGCCCAGCCCCAGCCGCTCCAGCTCCTGCACCGAGCCGCCGTAGAGGAAGACGTCGGCGGTCTCCAGCAGCCGCAGCAGCAGGGCGCGCCCGCTGGCGCAGCTCAGGTCCAGGGTGACGCCCAGCTTGCCGGCGTTCAGGTAGTTGAAGAGGAGGCTGGTATCCAGCCCCGGCGCGTCGTGGGCAAAGGGGCCCACCCGGCGGGCGCTGTCGCCCCGGCCCGGCGGCTCGATCTTGATCACCTCGGCGCCGAACTCGGCCAGCATCCGCCCTGCGTAGGGGCCGGCGACGAAGTCGGCCACCTCCATCACCTGAAGGCCGGTGAGGACGCCTTCTGGCTCAGCCTGCGTCATAGTCGCTCCTGAGCGATCTCGCGGCGATTCTCCATGTGGCTAGTACCTAGTATCCTAAATCAGCGTCACAAAGCCCAGCCCAATCCCGCTCACCCTGAGCCTGTCCTGAGCAACGCCGAAGGGCTTGTCGAAGGGTGGGCCGCTCATGGTTCGACAAGCCTGTCCTGAGCCTGCCGAAGGGCTCACCACGAGCGGCAGGTCCTTACGCTCTTTTCCGAAAGTAGGTACTAGCGCCCGTGGAACACCGCGGTCCGCTTCTCGATGAAGGCCATGGCTGACTCGTGGAAGTCCTCGGTGAGATGGAGTTTCAGCCCCTGACTGTAGAGGCTGGCGTAGCGGGACATCTCCCGCACATACCAGCGGGTCATGCGCACGCTGGCTCGCACCGAGAGGGGCGGGTTCTTCAGGATCTCCTCGGCCAGCTCCTCGGCGACCGCCAGGTGCTGGCCCGCGGGCACTACGCGATTCACGAAGCCGTGCTGAAGCCCCTCTTCCGCGGTGAACATGCGGCCGGAGATGGCCACCTCGTTGGCGAAGCGGTCGCCGGTCCAGAACCAGGTGCTGACCCAGTGGCCGGCGCCGCCCAGGCCCCGCTGCACCTCCCGGATCTGGAAGCGAGTGCCCTCCGCCGCCACGATGAGGTCGCACCCCTGCATCATGGCGTAGCCTGCGCCCAGGGCGTAGCCGTGGACGGCGGCGATGACGGGCTTCCAGTTGACGGTGCTGCCCAGGCCCTCACCGCCGCCCCGGCCGGCGGGGCCGCCCAGGCGGATCAGCTCCTCCCGGGGCCGCAACTGGCGCTGCTTGACGTCGGCGCCGGAGGAGAAGGCGCGGCCCGCGCCGGAGAGGATGGCCACGTAGGCCTCCGGGTCGGCGTCGAACTCGAAGAACGCGTCGTTCACCTCGTGCTGGAGCTGGTCGTTGACCGCGTTGAGGATCTGGGGCCGGTTGAGGGTGATGTAGGTAACCCGGCCTTTCCGCTCGTACAGGATGGTCTCGTAGCTGGGCATTGCTCTCCTCCTGGGTGTAAGTTGGGGGTTATTGTGTGGACCGGAGCCAGGCTAGCGCCCGTGGAACACGGGGGTCCGCTTCTCGATGAAGGCCATGGCCGACTCGTGGAAGTCCTCGGTGAGGTGGAGCTTCAAGCCCTGGCCGTACAGGTTGGCCACCCGCTGCATCTCCCGCACGTACCAGCGGGTCACGCGGACGCTGGCCCGCACCGAGAGGGGCGGGTTCTTCAGGATCTCCTCGGCCAGCTCCTCCGCGGTGGAGATGAGCTTGTCCTGGGGCACCACCCGGTTGACCATGCCGTGCTGGTGCGCCTCTTCGGCGGTGAACATCCGCCCGGTGATCCCCACTTCGTTGGCGAAGCGGTCGCCGGTCCAGAACCAGGTGCTGACCCAGAGGCCCGGCGCGCCGATGCCCCGTTGGACCTCCCGGATCTGAAAGCGGGTGCCCTCCGCCGCCACGATGAGGTCGCTGCCCATAGCCATGCCGTAGCCCGCGCCCAGGACATAGCCGTGGACGGCGGCGATGACGGGCTTCCAGTTGACGGTGCTGCCCAGGCCCTCGCCGCTGCCGCGACCGGCGGGGCCGCCCAGTCGGATCAGCTCCTCCCGGGGCCGCAACTGGCGCTGCTTGACGTCGGCGCCGGAGGAGAAGGCGCGGCCCGCGCCGGAGAGGATGGCCACGCAGGCCTCCGGGTCGGCGTCGAACTCGAAGAAGGCCTCGTTCACCTCCCGGGCCAACTGGTCGTTGACGGCGTTGAGGATCTGGGGGCGGTTGAGGGTGATGTAGACGATCTTCCCCTTCCGCTCATAGAGGATGAACTCGAAATCGGGCATACGCTCCTCCTTACGACCGAGTTTTCCACACGCAGCGTGTCGGGTGATTGGGCCCTCACCTCAATCGAAGAGGTGGCAGGCCACCTGGTGTCCCGGTTGCACCGCCCGCAGCAGCGGTATCTCCGCGGAGCACCGGGGCATGGCAAAGGGGCAGCGGGTGTGGAAGCGGCAGCCCGAGGGTGGGTTCAGCGGGCTGGGGATCTCCCCGCTGATGGGCAGCGACTCCACGTTGGCCTCCGGATCGGGAATGGGCACCGCGGAGATCAGGGCCTTGGTATAGGGGTGGAGCGCGTTGCCATAGAGCTCCCGGCTTTCGCTCAGCTCCACCAGGGTGCCCAGGTACATCACCCCGCACAGCGTGCTCACGTGCTCCACTATGGCCAGATCGTGGGCGATGAGGAGATAGGTCAGGTGGTACTGCCGCTGGATGTCCATAAGGAGGTTGAGGATCTGGGCCCGGATGGACACGTCCAGGGCCGAGACCGGCTCGTCCAGCACCAGGACCTTGGGGTTGAGGCTCATAGCCCGGGCGATAGCGATGCGCTGGCGCTGGCCGCCGCTGAACTCGTGGGGGAAGAGGTCTCTGGAGTGGCTGCTGAGGCCCACCACATCCAGCACCTCCCCCACCCGCGTCCGCACCTCCTGGCTGGAGAGCTTGGTGTGCACCACCAGGGGCTCCGCCACGATGTCCCGCACCCGCATGCGGGGGTTGAGGGAGCTGAAGGGGTCCTGGAAGACGGCCTGGACCGTCTGGCGGTAGGTCTGGACTTCACGGCCGCGGAGCTGCCGTACGTCTTTGCCGTAGAAGCGGATGGCGCCGTCGGTGGGCGTCTCCAGCAGCAGCAGCAGCTTGGCCACCGTGGTCTTGCCGCAGCCCGACTCGCCCACCAGCCCAATGGTGGTCCCTTCGTCTATGGTCAGCGAGACGCCGTCCACTGCCTTGACCTGTCCTGCGGGACGCCACCAGGCCAGGCCCCGGCGCACGGGGAAGTACTTGCGTACTTCCTCCAGTTGGAGGAGGGGGGCCGATCCGGTGGCTGCGGGAACGCCGTTGGTGTGCGCGGCGATCATCAGACGGCGCTCGACACGGGTTGGGTGGCGCCGGTAAGGTCGGGGAACCAGCAGCGGACGGTGCCGGCCGTGCCCACGGCCGCGACGGGCGGTTCCTCCACCTTGCAGACATCCTGGGCCTGGGGACAGCGCGGCCAGAAGGGGCACCCCTGGGGCAGGTCCAGAAAGTCTGGTGGCTGCCCCTGAATCTGAAAGAGCCGCTCTCGCTTCATGCCCAGGCGGGGCACCGACTGCATGAGGCCCTGGGTGTAGGGGTGTGCGGGCTGCTTGTAGATGCGGGTAACGTCCCCCGTTTCCACGATCTTCCCGGCGTACATTACGACGACCCGGTTGCAGAGGCGGGCCACCACCCCCAGGTCGTGGGTGATGTAGAGCACAGCCAGGTTGAACTCCTGCTGGAGCTGCTTGAGCAGGCGGAGGAACTGGGCCTGGATGGTCACGTCCAGGGCTGTGGTGGGCTCGTCGGCGATGAGCAGGCGCGGCCGGGGCGCAATGGCGATGGCGGCGCACACCCGCTGCCGCATGCCGCCGCTGAACTGGTGGGGGAAGTCCTTGACCCGGGTCTCCGCGGCGGGGATGCCCACCCGCTGCAGCACTTCCACCACCCGGTTCCGAATGGTGGCGCCGCGACCGTCCTCCTTGGGGTGAAACTGGAACGGCTCCGCCACCTGGTTGCCGATGGAGTAGACCGGGTTCAGCGCCGTCAGGGGGTCCTGGAGGATCATGGAGATCCGCTCGCCCCTGATCTCCTGCAGGCGGCTCTCCGGCAGGGTCAGCAGGTCCTCGCCCTCGAACATGATGCTGCCGCCCACGATGCGGCCCGCGGGCTGGGGTACAAGCTGGAGGATCGAGAGGGAGGTCATGGTCTTGCCGCTGCCCGACTCGCCCACCAGCCCCACGATCTCGCCCTCGTGGATGTCAAAGGAGATACCATCCACCGCCTTCACCACGCCTCGGCGGGTATAGAGGTAGGTGCGCAGGTCGCGGATCTGGATCAGGGGCTCGGTCATGGCTAGACCTGCCTCCGCTTGGGATCGAAGCGGTCCCGCAGCCAGTCGCCCGCGAGGTTGGTGGAGAGCACCATGAGCATGATGGCCAGCCCTGGGAACACCGAGAGCCACCAGGCGGAGGCGACATACTGGCGCCCATCGGCCAGCATGGATCCCCAGGCCGGCGTGGGCGGCTGCACCCCCAGGCCCAGAAAGCTCAGGGAGGCCTCGAAGATGATGACGCTCCCCAACTGGATGGTGGCCAGCACCACGATGGTGTTGACCAGGTTGGGCAGGATGTGTTTGAAGAGGATGCGCACCGGGCTGCATCCGGCCACCTTGGCCAGGGCCACGAAGTCCCGCTGCTTGAGGCTAAGGGTCTCGCCCCGGACCAGGCGCGCATAACCGGTCCAGAGGGTCACCACGATGACGATGATCACCGTTTGCAGGCTGGGCCCGATGACGGCCGCGAGCACCAGGGCCAGCAAGAAGCCTGGCACCGAGAGCTTGATGTCCACGATGCGCATGATGATGGCGTCGGTCCGGCCGCCGAAGTAGCCGGCCGCCAGGCCCAGGATGGAGCCCACGGTGCCGGCGAACCCGACGCCCAGGAACCCCACCACTAGAGAGATGCGGGCGCCCCAGATGATCCGGCTCAGGATGTCCCGTCCCAGCTTGTCGGTGCCCAGGAGGTAGTCCGGCGAACCCTTCGGGTCCCAGGCCGGCGGCATCATGGAGCGGTTCAGCTCGAAGTCCGCGGGGTCATGGGGGGCGATGACGGGAGCAAGGACGCCAGCCAGGAGGACTACGGCCAGGATCGTGATGGGCAGCAGCGGCAGTCGCGCCAGCTCGTCCCACACCCGCGCCCAGCGGAGATCCTGCTTCCAGGTCAGGACTTTCTGGTCAGTTCTCGCAGGCGCTTCAGTAGCCACCCAATGCTCCTTCCACCTCAGGCGTCAATCGTAGCGCACCCGAGGGTCAATGACACCGTACAGCAGGTCCACGATAAGATTGGCGGTGACAAAGAGGATCGAGATCATAAAGGTGCCGGCCTGCACCACGGCATAGTCCCGGTTGTTGAGGGCTTCGACGATGGTGCGGCCCACGCCGGGCCAGGCGAAGATGGTCTCCACGATGACGGAGCCGCCCAGGAACTGTGCCCACTGCACCCCCAGGATGGTGACTACGGGGATTGCGGCGTTCTTCAGCGCGTGCTTCCAGATGACCCAGCGCTCCGGTACGCCCTTGATGCGGGCCATCTTGATGAAGTCGCTGTCCATCACATCCAGCATGGCGGAGCGGGTGAGACGGGTGAGCGCGGCGGTGGAGGCCCAGCCCAGGGTGAAGGCAGGCAGCACCAGGTTCTGGAGGCCACCCCGGCCACTGGTGGGAAACCAGCGGAGCTGCACCGAGAAGATGAGGATGGCCAGGATGCCGACCCAGAAGGTGGGCATGGACTGCCCCATGAGGGCGAAGACCTTGCCGAAGGTGTCGAACCAGCCGCCGGGCCGCACCGCGGACATGACGCCGATGGGCAGGGCGATGAGGATGGAGACCAGCGCCGCCGAGACGGCCAACTGGAGGGTGGCGGGCACCCGATCCAGCACCACCTTGAGCGCGGGGTCGTGCCAGCGGTAGGAGCGGCCGAAGTCGCCCCTCACGGCGTTGCCGAGGAACACCCAGTACTGGATGTGCAGGGGCTGATCGAGCCCGTACAACTGGCGGATGAAGGCGGCCTCGCTGGGGTCGGCGTCCTGCGGGATCATGAGGGCCGCCGCGTCACCGGTGACCCGCACCGCGAGGAAGATGATGAGGGAGACGCCCCAGATGGCGAAGATCCCCTGGAGCACCCGGCTGAGGATGTAGCGTTCCACAGGAAGCCCCTAAGGCTCCACCGGCTGGCCCACCCAGCGCCCGGTGAAGCTGGGTTGCCGCTTCTCTCGGAAGGCCGCCGGCCCTTCCTTGGCGTCCTCCGAGAGGATCAGCTCACCGTTGGCGTAGGCCTGGTACTCGAAGCCACGCAGAAAGTCGGCGCCCAGCCCCTGGTTGCGGGCGGTCTTGATCAGCGCGTAGGAGCGGGTCGGCCCCTGGGCGAGGCGGTCGGCAAACTCTTCCACGGTCTCGGCCAACTGCTGCGCCGGCACCACCCGGTAGGCGATGCCCCAGCGCTGGGCTTCCTCTGCCTCCATCCACTCGCCCAGCAACAGCATCTCGGTGGCCTTCCCCAGCCCGACGTATCGCGGCAGAAGGTAGCAGCATCCGCCGCCCAGACCCCGTTTCACGAAGATGGCTGCGATGCGGGCGTCGGAGGCCATGATGCGGAAGTCGCAGGCCAGGGAGATATCCAGCCCTGCGCCGCAAGCGTAGCCGTGGATCTGAGCGACGGTCGGCTTGCGCAGGCTGAAGAGCTCCTGCATGATCTTCAGGTAGCCGGTACGCAGCCGCTCCTGGATGTCGGGCGGCGCCCAGCGCTGGTTGGGGTCACCCCTGATGTCGTCGCCGGCGCAGAAGGCGCGCCCTGCGCCCCGCAGGACGATGGACCGGACTGCGTGGTCGGTGCGGCACTCCTCCAGAGCGCTGGTCACATCCCGCACGACGGCGCGATTGATGGCATTGAGCCGCTCCGGCCGGTTCAGGGTGATGACGGCGACGCCGTTGGGCCTCTTTTCGAAGAGAATGGTGGTAAAGTCCATGGGTGACGCTCCTTGAGTGGTACTGGCGCCCCTCGGTATGGGAGTTCAGTCCGCGGCAGGGTGGTGGTCCGTGCTACTTCCAGCGCAGATTGCGCAGCTCCACGTACTGGCTCTGCGCCGTGGGGGTAAACTCGACGCGGTCTTTCATGGCGTAGACCACCACGTTGCGGTAGAGCACCACGGTCCACTGCTCATCGTGGACTTTGCGGGCCATGGCTTTGACCAGCGCTTCCGCTTTTTTCGCATCGCCTTCCAGCCGGAGCTGCTCGATCTGCTTGTCGAACTCCGGGTCGCAGACCCACCCATGGCTGGTGTTGTCACAGGCGTTGATACGCCACCCCAACCACGGGCTCGTTTGCCCTCCAACCCAGGTCATGCCGTAGCCCATGGGGTAGAGCTCATTGGGCTTGTCCCAGGAGGTGGACCGCTGGGTCCGGGCCAGCCAGGCGGCGTACTCCTCGTTCACCACCTTGGTGCGGATTCCTACGGCGGTCATGTACTGCGCGATAGCCTCGCCCACCTCCTTGGACAGGGGGATGCGCTCGCCGAGCAGCCCGTAGAACGTGGTGTCAAACCCGTTGGGGAAGCCGGCTTCCGCCAGCAGTTGCTTGGCCTTGCTCGGGTCGTAGGGATAGGGCTTCAACTCCGGGTCATAGCCGAAGTCGTCGGGGAAGAGCATGGCGATCTTCTCGCCGACGCCGTTGAGGATCTTGCTAATGATAGCGTCCCTATCTATGGAGTAAGACATGGCCTGCCGCACCCGCTTGTCCAGGAAGGGGTTGGTTTTGCCAGTGGAGGGGTCTGTGTCCCGCAGCTTGTTAATCCTGATGGTGATGGTGTTGCCGGCCGGGTTCTTGATGAGCTTGTGACCGCCGGCTCTCTCGAGGTCATCCATGAACGACGGGGGGAAGTTGGCGGCGAAATCGATCTCTCCCACTCGCATGGCTGCGGCGCGGGTGGAAGGCTCGGGGATCACCTTGAAAGTAGCCTTGCGCACCTGGGGCTTCTCACCCCAGTAGCCTTCGTACCGCTCCAAGATCCAGCCCTCTTTGACCTTGCGATCGACGACCTTATAGGGACCCAGGCCAACGGGAGCCTTCTCGAAAGCCTCCTCACCCCCGATGCTATCGTAGTATTTCTTGGAGACCAGGTGGTGTGGGTAGGAGCCAGCGAGGGATTTGAGGAACCCGGGGTCCGGAAAGTCCAGCACATACCGGACCGTTTCGTCATCCACCACTTCCAGTCCCTTCCAGTGGCGCTGGGGAGCCTGATTGGGGACGAACTTGGGGTCCTTGGAGTTCGCAAAGACGAAGGCTACATCCTGGACGGTCACCGGGTCTCCGTTGGTGTAGGTCGCGCCTTTCCTGAGCTTGAACTCGTACTGTTTGCCATCAGGCGTGACTTTCCAAGAACTGGCCACGCCGGGGATCACATTACCGCCGGTGTTAAGGTTAACAAGACTTTCGTAAACGTTGCGGGTCAGGTAACTGGCATTCCCGCCGAAGGTCCTGACGGAGCTGAAGTAGGTGACATCGTCGCCCAACCCGACGATGAGCTCGTCGGGCACCGGGCCGCCCGCACCGCCACCGGGGCTGGCACCTGGGGCACAGGCCACCAGCGCAAGGCCTGCTAGCCCTGCCAACACGCGCAGCCACCTGGCGCTTAGACGCTTGTCGCCCATTATTGTCTGGATCATTGGAGTGCCCCCTCTCCTAGTGAACCCCCGCCTCTTTCGGACCGCTCACCCGGTCCTAGGAACGCCTTATGGTACACCATCTTCGGTCTGAACGCCTACCTCGATCTCGGCGAGCGCGATGATGGGCATCCAGACTGTAGTACCTACTTCCAGCGCAGGTTTCTCAGCTCCACGTACTGGCTCTGGGCCGTGGGGGTGTACTCGATGCGGTCTTTCATGGCGTAGAGCACCACGTTCCGGTAGAGGATCACCGTCCACTGCTCGTCCTGGGCCTTGCGCGCCATGGCCTTCACCAGGGCCTCGGCCTTCTGGAGGTCGCCTTCGGCTTTGAGCTGCTCAATCTGCTTGTCAAACTCCTGATCGCAGTTCCACTGATGGCTATCGCTCTGGCAACTGAGGATCCGCCAGCCCAGATAGGGGCTGACGGCGCCACCCACGTAGGTCATGCCGTAGCCCATGGGGTAGAGCTCGTTGGGCTTGCCCTTGGAGCGCCCGCTGGTGGTGCGCTCCAGCCAGGCGGCGTACTCCTCGTTGACCACCTTGGTGCGGATACCCACGGCCGTCAGGTACTGGGCCACGGCCTCACCCACCTCTTTAGACAGGGGGATGCGCTCTCCCAGCAGGCCGTAGTACTGGGTGTCGAAGCCATTAGGGTAGCCGGCCTCGGCCAGGAGCTGCTTGGCCTTGTTGGGGTCGTAGGGATAAGGCTTCAGCTCCGGGTCATAGCCAAAGTCGTCGGGAAAGAGCTGGGCGATGCTCTCGCCGACGCTGTTGAGGATCTTCTTGATGATGGCGTCCCGATCAATGGAGTAGGACATCGCCTGCCGCACCCGCTTGTCCAGGAAGGGGTTGGGCCGCCCGGTGGTGGCGTCGGTCTCCCGCAGCTTGTTGATGCGGATACTGATGGTGTTGCTGGCCGGGTTCTTCAAAAGCTTGAACCCGCCAGTCTTCTCCAAGTCCTCCATAAAGGAGGGTGGGAAGTTGGCGGAGAAGTCGATCTCGCCCACCTTCAGCGCCGCGGCCCGGGTGGAGGGCTCGGGGACCACCTTAAAGGTGGCCTTGCGGACCTGGGGCTTGTCGCCCCAGTAGCCTTCGTACCGCTCCAAGGTCCAACTCTCTTTGATCTTCCGGTCGACGACCTTGTAGGGCCCGGCGCCCACCGGCGCCTTCTCGAAGGCCTCCTCGCCGCCGATGCTGTCGTAGTATTTTTTTGGGATCAGGTGGTGCTGGTAGGAGCTGGCAAGGGCCCGCACGAAGCCGGGATCGGGAAACTCCAGGTTGTACCTCACCGTCTCGGCGTCGATGATTTCTATGCTCTTCCAGTGGGTCTGGCTGGCCAGGCTCAGGGCGTTCTTGGGATCCTTGGAGTTGGCAAAGACGAAGGCCACGTCCTGGGCTACCACTGGGTCGCCGTTGACGTAGGTGGCGCCCTGGCGGAGCTTAAACTCGTAGGATTTGCCGTCCGGGCTGACCTTCCACGAGGTGGCCAGCGCGGGAACGGTTTTGCCGCTGGGCTCTAGGTTGAGCAGGCTCTCGTAGACGTTCCGAGTGAGGAAACTGGCGTTGCCGCCCCCCGTGCGGACTGAGCTGAAGATGGGCACGTCGTCGCCCAGGCCGACCATAAGCTCGTCGGACACCGGGCCGCCTACGCCGCCCCCGCCGCTGCCGGCCCCGGGCGCGCAGGCCGCCAGCGCTAGGCTCATCAGCCCCGCCAGCAGGCCGAGCCAGGGCAGACGGTGCGTCGCGCGGGCAGTGGATGTAGTACGCATGAATAAGGCTCCCTTCTTTCGCCGCCGGGGTCCCGAACGGCTGGCTGCAACCCTGAGCCGGCATGTGATGCATTCGCCCAGGATTCACGTCATATACCACTATCACGGACGTGCTGTCAACGAGTCGATACCTTCTATCGGGCCTGCTTATGGGCGGCGCAAGAGGGACCGCCTTTGCTGTATCTGTTCAGGCATGAGGGGATTTCGCCGCTGGCCGACCCTCGACAGCGCCCCGCGGGAAGTGCAGAAGGGCGGCAGCCCTTTTGCCAGGGAGCCCGAGGGGTGTCTCCTCGAAAGATTTCTC
>JACPQN010000024.1 GCA_016190485.1 Chloroflexota bacterium | reverse complement strand
GCATCACCTGGGCGTACTCCCGGACACTTCCAGGACTCACCGTCACCTCCTTGCTCGGTAACCGTTTTATGAGGCAACGGAGGTTGTTTCGGTAACCGTTACTATGAGTCGGAACGCCAGCAGTGGCGCGGTTTCGGGAAGGTGCTACAATAGCTGCCCAGGCAGGTCTTCCTGCCCTGTGCCTATGGCTGACAAGGAGGTGAAACGAGGGAGAACCTGAATCGGTCAATCGGTGAGTAAAGGCCGGTCTCTGAGAGTGGCCTAGACCATAGAGGAGGAACGTTATGCGACGCGGTATCGGCCTGATGGGGCTGATGATCATGCTCGCACTGGCTGTCACGCCATCCGTCCCCGCATCCGCGGACGATGCGCAGGACCTGGCCGCAGCCCGGGCGCGCTTCGAAAACCTTACCAAGGAGCAGATCGAGGCGGCGGGCTACCGGATCGACGCCTTCTGTATCCCGGCCACCGTCGAAGGCTTACCCGCCGAGGTGGGCGCCATGGGCATCCATGCGGTGAAGCCCCAGTTCTTCGGGGACAACGTTGTAAAGGGTATGGACCCGGAGATCCTGCTGCTGGACAACAACTTCAGGGTCATCGGCATCGAGTACGAGACCGAAGACCTCAATGCTCCTGTCCCGAGTCTCTTCGGCCACAAGTTTGAGCTCTCCGGTCCCCATCCCGGCCATTGGCACCGGCACTACATGCTCCACATCTACTTTCAGCCCAATGGCCAGTTCCTGGTCTCCACCTGGAACCCCACCCTGCGCTGCGCCCCGGGCAGCACGCCGCCAGGCTCTGGCCAGCCGGCGCCCAGCGTACGGCTCGATATGGCCGCCAGCCGTGAGGGCCGGACTGTGACCTACTCCATGACCCTGGTCAACGGGAGTGGCGCCGAGATCCGGGACATCTTCCTGGCCGGGACCGTCCCCGCTGGAACATCCTTCGCGGGCGCGACCGCCATGCCTCCCAGGAGTGGCTTCAAGGGCGTGGAGGGGGGATCGGCGGGCTTTCTTGCCGAATCCGTCCCTGCGTGGAGCACGCTGGGCCCCTTCAGCTACCAGGTGACCCTGGGCGGCGGGGCCCCGGGAATGGCCCGAGGCTGGACCCACTGGGGCAGGCCCTGGGACGCGTCGACCACCTCCATGGAGGTGGCAGTGCCGGGCACAGTCCCGCCCATACCGGTGGACTTCACGCCAGTGGCCTCAGGAGGCTTTCCGCAGTTGCCCAAGGGTGACTGGGCTTATGCGGTCTTAGAGGTGAACCTCCCGCCCGGCTTCGTGCTTCCTCTGGGCGACGCCCCACCCCTGCTCTTCTACCAGACCGGGGGCTGGCTGAGCCTGGGGTACGCGGATGGCTCTTCCAGGCTCACCGGTCCAGGAAGCGCGTTCTTCGAGGCGAGGCCCCACAGCGTTACCGCCATGGGGAACTCCCCGGCGAAAGGGATCATCTTCGCCCTGGTGCCCCTTGGGGCGCCGTTACCCCTGCCGCCGGGCGTCACGCCCCTGGCCATGAGCCCCCGACTCGAAGGGCTGCGCGACGGCCCCTACGTGTTCCTGTTGGGAGACGTGAAGCTGCACCCGGGAGTGGCGGGCTGGAACCACTACCATCCGGGGCCCGCGGCGGCCTACGTCATTGAGGGCACAGCACAGCACGCCTACGGTGGCAAGTCGACCACGGAAGGGCCTGGGAGCGTCTGGTTTGAGCAGGTGGGAGTGCATACGGACACCTACGCCCTGGGAGACAAGCCCACCCGGATCGCCGCGGCGCTTCTCTTCCCCGCCGACCAGGCGCCGGCCATCCCGGTGCAGTAACCACCGCAGCTTCCTTCCCTGAGGGGTGGGGGCAGTAATCACGGGCGGGGCAATCTTCGGTGGGATTGCCCCGCCTCTTTCGTCTGACCTTACCTCCTCTCTCCTATGGAACCACAGGCGACCGCCTCAGCGTACTTCCCTTTGGTCGTGGGGTGTTGTTCAGCAGTCTCGGCCCCCGCGCTTGACGGCTCCCCCCGCAAGGGATAGAGTACGGCTATCATCCGGCTGGCGCGGGTTCTATCGCTCTATCGGTAGTGGCGGAGCCTGCGGGCGGGCGGGATGGCGTCGAGAACGTGGATCGCGCAGAGCGCACCGAGAGGGGGCATTGTGAAAGACAAACTGATGAGTCTCCAGGAGGCGGTGGGCATCGTCCGGGACGGGGACAAGCTGGCCATGAGCTCCGCGTTCAGCTGGAGCCCTATGGCCGCGCTGCGGGAGCTGACCCGCAGGGGGGTGAAGGACCTGCACGTGATCTGCCGGGGCGGCTCCATCAACGTGGACTACCTGGTGGGCGCCGGCCAGGCGGCCATCGTGGAGAGCTGCAGCCTGGGCTTTGCGCCCTTCGCCCGGGTCTGCCCCAACTTCGACCGGCTGGTCAAGGCGGGGAAGGTCTTCGCCAAGGACAACACCTGAGGCATCCAGCTCATCATGATCCAGGCTGGATCGCTCGGCATCCCCTACGCCCCGGTCATCGGCCTCGCGGGCACGGACCTCTACCGCCGCCGGGACGACGTGACCATCACGCCTAACCCCTTCGACCCCGAGGAGCATACGGTGGTGGTGCGGGCGCTGAACCCGGACGTGGCCATCTTCCACGCCACCAAGGTGGACCGCAGCGGCAACGCGCTGCTCCGCTGGCACCCGGACAACGAGGACCTCCAGGTGGCCCGGGCCTCCCGGCGAGTCATCGTCACCGCCGAGGAGGTGGTGGACCAGGTCTCGCCGTATGACTCCGGCGGCGTCTTCCTTCCCACTATCAACGTCACCGCAGTGGTCCACGCGCCGGGCGGCGCCCACCCCACGGGCGTGAACGGCTACTACGAGCTGGACCGGGAGCACGTCCTGGAGTACCAGCGCTGCTCGGTGAGCGACGAGCTCTTCCGGAGCTTCCTGGACAAGTACGTCTTCGGCGTCACGGAAGAGGAGTACGCCCATCGGTACGGCCGGGCCCCCGTCAAGGTCTAGCCGCCATGCCAGAGAAGCCCGACTGCAACGTCTCGGAGCTCCTGGCCGTCCTCATCGCCCGGGAGGTGAAGGACTGGGAGATGTGCGCCTGCGGCGCGCTCTCCCAGATACCGGCGGCCGGCCTGCTCCTGGCCGAGGCGACCCACGCGCCCCATGTCCAGTTCATTATTCGCAGCAGCCGGGAGTTTGACCAGGTGGGCTACGACATGCATTTCCTGGCCCAGCGCGGGCAAATGGACCTCTTCTTTGTCAGCGGCATCCAGATCGACGCGGAGGGCAACTTCAACCTCCACGTCATCGGCAACGCCGATGCCCCGGACGTGCGCATGCCGGGGGCCTACGGCACGGCCATGCTCTACTACACCGCCAAGCGCATCATCATCTTCCGCACCGAGCATACCCGCCGCACCTTTGTGGAGAAGGTAGACTTCATCTCGGGCTCCCTCAAGACGCCGGAGAAGGTCAAGCGCCACACCCAGAGCGTCAAGGTCATCACACCCATGGCCATCATGGACTACGACTGGGCCGCGGGGCGCTTCCGCCTGGGGTCGGTGCACCCCTGGCACACGGTGCAGGAGGTGCAGGACAACACCGCCTTCGACCTGGGCGCGCCGCCGCAGGCGCCGGCCACGCCCGCGCCCACCGTGGAGGAGCTGCGCACGCTGCGAACGGTGGTGCGGGAGCGCATGATTGATACCGGCACCTATCCCGTCTTCGCCAGGGAAGGGCTGCAGCCGGCCTAGTCCCACTGGGGGGACCAGCACGCAAGCCAGGGGGCGGGGGGCCACGGGCCTCCCGCTCCGTCTATCACTACGGTTAGGAGGAGCGAGTATGCGTCTGGCAGACAAGGTGGCCCTGGTAACGGGGAGCAGCCGCGGCCTGGGGAAGGCCATGGCCCTGACCTTTGCTCGAGAAGGAGCGACGGTGGTGGTGACCGGCCGCACCGAGGAGCCGCACCCCCGCATTGGCGGCACCATCGGGCAGACGGTAGAGGAGATCCGGGCCGCCGGCGGGACCGCTCTGGCCGTCCGCTGCGACGTGGGGTCCGAGGAGGACCTGCAGCGGCTGCTGGACGCCGCGCTGGCCGAGTACGGCCGGGTGGATATCCTGGTGCACAACGCCGCGGCCCTGATCCCGGGCGGCATCCTCGACCTGACCGCCCGGCGCTGGGACCTGCTGTGGAACGTGAACGTCCGGGCGCTCTTCTTCCTAGCCAAGGGGGTCATCCCCTCCATGCAGGCCAGGGGCGGCGGCCACATCCTCAACGTCTCGCCGGCCCTGCGACTGCCCGATCCGGCGGAGCAGCTCGCGCCCGGCCAGACCCCACGGGGCGTCAACCTGGGCGCGCTGCCAAAGCAGTGGGCCAGCCAGCTCGCCCTCACCATGGCCCAGGAGCTGCTGCCGCACCGGATCGCCGTGAACTGCCTCTTCCCCGGCGGCGCCCGCAACACCGAGGGCATGCGCGCGACACGGGGCGGCCAGCCCTACGGCCACACCTCGCCCCAGCTCTTCGCCGACGCCGCCCTGGCCATCGTGGCCAAGGACCCTGCCAGCTACACGGGGCGCACCGTCACCGACGAGGAAGCGCTGCGCGAAGAAGGCGTCACCGACTTCCGCCCCTATCTGGAGAGCCAGGAGGCGACAGAGCCGGACCGCAACCCCGGCCGGGCGTAGTGCGTGGTATCATAGGCCCCGCAAGCGCCCGCCGGGCGCCCGCTAATCACCACAGGGGGTCCCCATGATCATCGATGCCCACACACACATCGTCCCCGAAAAGTTCCCCGATGTGGGGAGCAGAAAGGCCGGGGGACGCTGGCCGCGGATGGAGCCCGTGCCCGGCGACCGGGCAAACGTCATGTACGGAACCTTCAACTTCCGCACGGTGCAGAGCGGGTGCTGGAGCGTGCCCAAACGCATCGCAGAGATGCCGGCCCATGGCGTGGACAAGCAGGTGCTCTCCCCCATGCCGCGGTTGCTGAACTACGACCTGGAACCGGACGACGCGCTGGAGCTGACCCGCTGGATCAATGAGGACATCGCTCGCATGATAGACGAGGCGCCGGACCGCTTCTACGGGCTGGGGGCCATCCCCCTGCACCACGTGGAGGCATCCATCAAAGAGCTGGGCCGCATCAAGGAGCTGGGGCTGCTGGGCGTGGAGGTGCAGACCAACATCGGTGGGAAGAACCTGGGTGACCCGGAGTTCCGGCCCTTCCTCAAGGAGCTAGAGAGCCTGAATCTGTGCATCTTCTCCCACGCCCAGAACCCCACCTTTGAGGATCGTTTCGTGGGAGAGGCCGGCGCCAATGGCGTGGGCTTTCCCACCGAGAACGGGCTAGCCGCTGCGGGCGTGCTGCTGGGTGGGGTCATGGTGGACTGCCCCAACCTGCGCATCCTCTTCAGCCACGGTGGCGGGGTCTTCACCCAATTGCTGCCGCGCCTCCAGAACCAGTGGCAGGGCGGCGGCGCGCTCAAGAGCGTCCTGCCCCAATCGCCCTATGACTATGCGAAGCTGTTCTACTACGACGACATCTTCTTCGACAACCGCACTCTGCGCTACTTGATTGAGATGGTCGGCATCTCCCAGATCGTGGTCGGCTCCGACTATCCCTTCGGCAGCGGCTATCGCATGGCGCACCACCCGGAGGCCAGCTTCAAAGAGCTGGGGCTCAGCGCCGCCGACATCGAGGTGTTCAGTTCCAAGAACTGTCTCCGCTTTCTGGGTATGGAGGGGTAGCGTTGAACAGACTCAACAGCGGGTCTCGGAGAGTACCATGAGCTGGGAAGAGCGCATCACCATCGATCCGGCAGTCCTTCAGGGGAAGTCGGTCATCAAGGGTACCCGGCTGGCCGTGGAATTCATTGTCGACCTGCTTGCCCAGGACTGGACCAGGGACGAGGTACTGCACAACTACCCGGACATCAGTGTGGAAGATATTAACGCCTGCCTGCAATACGCGAGCGCGCTCCTCCATGCCGAGCGGGTCTACCCACTGCCGCGCTGAGCAACCCAATGCGGCTGCTGGTAGACGAAAACATTCCCAAGGAGGCAGTAGAGGCGTTACACAGGGACGGGCATGATGTGCTTTGGGTTCGTACGGTAGCGCCAGGCAGTAACGACGCCTCTGTCCTTTCCCATGCATAACGTGAGGAGCGGGTTGTAGTAACCTTTGACAAAGATTTCGGTGAGCTTGCATTTCGGACCGGCCTGCCTGCTCGCTGCGGCATAGTCCTCCTGCGGTTCGCGCCCGGGAGTCCTCAAATGGCGGCAGATATTCTTGTTGCGATATTCAAGGCGCGCGATGATTGGGGCGGCCATTTCTCGGTCGTGGAACAGGACAGAATACGGATGACGCCGTTGCCTCTGTAACCGGAGTCCAGCAACAAGGGAGAAGGCGTACCAGGATTCCCTAGCGGGCGGGGGACAAGCCCTCACCCGCTAGGGGCCTACCGCCTACCGTGAGGCAACGCGAGCGGAGATGACCACGTCGCCGCCCGGCGTCGGGGAGAGCCACCGGGCCCACACGTGGGAGCCGCCCCCGGCGCCGGCGCCCTGGGCCTCGAAGGTGAAGGGGCCCAGCCTGCCCTTGGCGGGGATCTCCGAGGCCAGCCACACCGCCGACGGGGGAACACTGTCACCGCCTTCCTGTCCCCGGGACCAGGACCCGGCGGGCGCGCCGGGTGTGCCTGCCAGGGTCGCTCCCTGGGGGATGGATGCCGCAATGAACACCTGGCCCGCCGGCAGCGCGCCGCTGTTCTCCAGCGTAAAGCTGTAGGATGCCCGGTCTCCCACCGGAGGCGCGGCCGTCATGGTCGCCACGACGGGCACCCGGATCCCCAGGTCTCTGCTGAGGTAGCTCCAGATCACCTCCAGCTCTTCCCGCGGCACCCGAAGCTCGGAGAAGTTGCCCATCTGGCCGGCGGGCGTCTCCTTGGTGTGCTGGTACACCCGCTCGGCGAAGCGCTCGAAGGCGAGGATTCCCTCTCCCCCCAGCCCCTGGCGCATCCGGTCGGCGGTGGCGCCGTGGCACTGGGCGCAGCCGTAGGCCCCGATGAGCAGGCGCTGGCCCTTGGAGGTAGTGGCCGGCAAGGGAACCCGCCAGGGCCCCGGCTCGGCTGCGGGCCGCAGTGACCCGAACCAAGCCACCAGGTCGGCGATGTTCTCGTCACTGACCTGGTGCTCCGTGAAGGCAGGCATGATGCCCCAGGGAGTGCGCACCGCCCGCTGGAACTGAGTGAAAGAGAGGCCCCTGCCGGCCAGGTCCGGCCCAAAACCGCCCTCTCCGTTGTCGCCATGACAACGCAGACAGAACTTGGTGGTCCAGAACACTCTGCCCGCCGCAGCGTCGGCCTGGGGCTGGGCTGCGGTGGGGGATACGCCGGCCAGGGTGGAGACTGCCGCCAGCAAGCCAACGACGAAACCCAGGACCAGCAGGCGCTTCCTAATACCTTTCCCGTGGGTCATCTCAGGCCTCCCTTCTGAGCATCAACCGTCGGGGTCCGCTGCGTGTGACGGTCACGATCGCAGCGATGCGCCTCCCTTCCGGGCAAGGTCGAGTGCGAGTGCGCCCTGCCCCAACGTTGATCGGTCTGGTAGGAGCAAGTCTGGCGAGCAGGACGATCCACCGCTGGCCGCCTCGCCCTGCATCGAGTACACAGTACAACAGGTGGGCAATAGTGGCTCTTGGTCCCCTAGAGAATCCTTTCGCCCGGTAGGTGGATCCACCCGCTCATCTCGTGGGGCCTGGTGACCGGCTCCGCTTTGCAGACGTAGGCCGGGCCCAGTTGCTCTATGCAGGTGACCCCCAGGAGGGCCATCGCGATCTCGATCTCCGCTTCCAGCAGCTCCAGCATCCGCACCAGGCCCTCAGATCCGCCCGCGCCCAGGCCCCACCCCTGGAGCTTCCCGATAGCAACCGCGGTGGCGCCCAGGGCAACCGCCTTCACCACGTCGGTGCCGCGCTGGACGCCGCCGTCCAGGACGATCTGGGCCCTGCCGCCCACCGCCTGTGCGATCTCCGGCAGCATGTCCAGGGTACCCAGGCCGTGGTCCAGTTGCCTGCCGCCGTGGTTAGACACCCAGACCACCTCCACGCCGTGCTGCACCGCCAGCGCGGCGTCCTCGGCGGTGGCCACGCCCTTGACATACAGGGGCAGCCCGATGGTCTCCTTGATCCGGTCCAGCAGCTCCCAGGTCACCGAGGCGCCGTAGGAGGGGTCTATCTGCGCCCGTCGGGTGGGTGGATTCCAGCGGCCCAGCATCGGCCGCTCCCGGTTGCTGTAGTGCGCCGTGTCCACGGTAATGCAGAGGGCGGTGTAGCCCGCCTGCTTCACCCGGCCCAGCATCCCCTTGATCCACTCCCAGTCCCCGCGGATGTAGAGCTGGAACACCTTGGGGCCGGCGCCGGCGGCGGCGATCTCCTCCAGGCTCGGCTCGGTCACGGAGCTCACCACGTGCACGATGCCGTACTCCCCCGCCGCCCTGGCCGAGGCCGCGCCCCCTTCAGGATGGAAGAGCTGCAGCGAACCGATGGGAGCGAACATGACCGGGATGCGCAGCCGGTGTCCCAGGATGGCGGTGGCGGTGTCGACGTGGGACACATCCACCAGCACCCGAGGGCGGAAGGCCAGCCGGTCGAAGGCCAGGCGGTTGCGCCGCATGGTAGTCTCGGACTCGGAGCCGCCAGACAGGTAGTCCCAGGCGGCCTGGTTGAGACGCTTGCGGGCAGCCAGCACGATCTCCTGGTTGCTCACGTAGTCGAGGGCCATCTTAGTGCCTCCCATACCTAATATCTATCTCAGGGCGCCGAGCCGGCTCACCGGCAGGGCAGCGGACTGAGCGTGCGAGTGGGGTGATCGGGTTACTCTATCACAAGACCCGGCCTATATCCTAGCGCCAGGTTCCCGAAGCACGTTGGTGATTCTCAAGCCTGTCCTGTCACCCAGAGAAGCTTGTGAGTTCGGCGGCTGGCCATTGTTTCGCAACTTTTTGAGTGAAGCGAAGCGCCGCTTCAGGGGGAGTAGACCCTTCGCTATCGCTCAGGGTGACACCGGCGGCGTTCTTGAGCACACCATCCCCATAACATGCCCGGTTCTCCGTCGCCCGCTGCCAGGGCCGCTACAGCGCTCGGGGGCTGTCGGCCAGGGGGACCTGGCTGATGACCTGCCGGGCCTCCAGGTGGGCCAGGTCTTCGTCGCCCAGGCCCAGCACGTCCTGGAGCAGGTAGCGGTTGTGCTCGCCGTAAAGGGGCGCCGAGCGGCGGTTGCGCCCCGGCGTGCGGGACAGCTTGAAGCCGTTGACCGCCTGGAAGGGGAAGGTGCCCGCCTCCGGGTGGTAGATCTCCTGAAAGAAGCCCCGCTCCCGGAAGTGGGGATCGGTGAAATGCTCGGCATGGGCCAGCACCGGCCCGGCGGCGACGCCCGCGGCCTGAAGGGCGTGGAAGGCGCTCATCTTGTCCTGGGCGCTGCTCCAGCCCGCGATGATCTCGTCCAGGGCGTCGTGGTTGCGCAACCGGCCCGGCCCGTCGGCAAAGCGGGGGTCCTCGGCCAGCTCCGGCTTACTCATGACGCCGCACAGGGCCCGCCACTCCGCGTCGGAGGCCACGGCCACGGCCAGCCACTGGTCTTCGCCCTGGCAGGGGTAGACACCGTGAGGCGCCATGACGGGGTCCCGGTTGCCGATGCGGTGGTGCGCCCGCCCGTTCATGGAGTAGTCCATGAGGAAGCCCCCCAGGGTGCGCACCGCCACCTCGAGCTGGGAGTACTCCATGAGCATGCCTTCTCCGGTGACGCTCCGGTGACGCAGGGCGGCCACGATCGTCCCCAGGGCCATCATACCCACCACCGGATCGGGCCAGGTAAGGTTGGAGTTAAGGGGCTCCCGGTCCGGGTAGCCGGTGAGGCCGGCCGCGCCCGTGAGGGCCTCCAGGTTGCTGCCATAGGAGGAGTAGTCCCGGTAGGGGCCGGTGTTGCCGAAGCCGGGCAGCAGCACCATGACCAGGCCGGGGTTGACCTGCTTCAGCACGTCGTAGCCCAGCCCCAGGCGGTCCATGACGCCGGCCCGGTAGTTGACCATCACCACGTCGCTGAGGGCCACCAGGCGCTTGAACAGCTCCTTCCCCTCCGAGGCGTTCAGGTCCACGCTGAGACCCAGCTTGTCCCGGTGGCGCTCGGCGAAGGCCCCCGTACGGTTCCACGGTCGCTCTCCGGGCACGCCGTTGGGGTAGATGGTGAAGCCGCCCGCCGCAGGGTTGATGGAGCCACGATGGCCGTCCGGGCGGGTGGGCGCCTCCACCTTGATGACCTCGGCGCCGAAGAAGGAGAGGTTCTTGCCGCAGAAGGGCGCGGCCCAGGCCACGGAGAGCTCCAGCACCCGGATACCCTGGAGTGGAAGGTTGACGCCGGTGAGCATGCTTCGCTCCTCGCTACTGCTTCAGGCCAGTTGCGAGACCACCGCTCATGGTGAGCCTGTCGAACCATGGGCGGCCTCGCCCTTCAACAAGCCCTTCGACGTTGCTCAGGACAGGCTCAAGGGCGAGCGGAGTTATCCATGGCTGGCATCCTACACCACGCCCGCTTCTCGGAGCTGCGCCAGGTCGGCCTTGGTGTACCCCAGCAGCCCGGTGTACACCTCCTCGTTGTGCTGGCCCAGCAGTGGCGCCGGCGCGAAGACGAAGGGCGCGTCGCCCATCTTGAGGGGGCTACCGGGATAGGGCAGCGCGCCGACCACCGGATGGGCCATGTCGAAAAAATAGCCCCGCTCCTGGAGCTGGGGCGAGGTGAAGACGTCGGCCAGGGTGTTGATGGGCGCCCAGGTGAGGCGCTTCTCCTGGGCCGTCTGGAACGCCTCCTCCAGGTCGTGCTCGCGGCAGAAGGCCGCCAGGTACTCGTCCAGCTCTTTGCCGTGCTGCTGGCGGGCCTCCCGGCTGGCAAAGCGGGGGTCCTTGGCCAGCTCCGGCTTGCCCAGCAGCTCCACTAGGCCGTCCCAGGGCGCGATGGCCACCATGATCAGGCCGCCGTCCCTGGTGGTGTGGAACTGGGAGAAGCCGCCGCCGAAGCCGGCGGTGTTGCCCCGGCGGGGCGCCTGCCGCCCCTCGTGGGACCACATCAGGTAGTTGGAGTTGGTGTGGGCGCCCACCATCTCCATCATGGAGGTATCGATATACTGGCCTTGGCCCGAGAGGTCCCGGTGGAAGAGCGCCACCATGATGGCGGCGAAGGTGTGGACGCCCGCCCAGTAGCTGGTCATGGGCCCGGGGAGCTTGGTGGGTGGGCGGTCCGGGTCTCCCACCGTGGACATGAGGCCCCCCATGGCGAAGGTGACCAGGTCGGTGGCCTTGTAGTGGCGGTACGGCCCCGTCTGTCCAAAGGGGGTGATGGAGGCCATGATCAGGCCGGGATTGACCCGCTCCAGCGCGTGGTAGCCCAGGCCCCAGCCCTCCATCTCGCCGGGGGCAAAGCTCTCCACCAGCACGTCGGCCCATGCCACCAGCCGGCGCAGCGCCTCCTGGCCGGAGGAGCAGGAGAGGTCCAGGGTGATGCTCTTCTTCGCCGTGTTCAGGTAGAGGTAGAGGCCGCTGGCCTCGGCGTTGGGGATGTCCTTGGGGAAGGGGCCGGCCTGCCGGGCGATGTCGCCGGCGCCGGGGCGCTCCACCTTGATGACCTGGGCCCCCATCTCTGCCAGCATCTTGGTGCAGAAGGGGCCGGCCACGAACTCCGAGAGTTCCAGCACCCGCAGGCCATCCAGCACCGTGCCTTCCACCAGTGTCACGCTCCTTCCCTTCGACAGGCCTGCCTGTCGGCAGACAGGCTCAGGACAAGCCCTTCGACAGGCTCAGGACAAGCCCTGGGTCCGCCTCGGCGGATGCGACCCCACCGGGGAGTCGCAACGTGGCCCTACGCTAGCACCGTGGCCTGGGGGGTGTCAAACAGAGCGAAGGCCACCGGTGTCGTGGCCCTTCTTCCAACCAGTGGAGAAGAACGGGCCTGAAACCAGCTCATCGGCCGAAGAGTCTCCCAAGACGATCGCGCCAGCTCTGCGATGCGCCGTCGGCTCCCTTTAGCCACCGGTCAAACTCCACGGGCGACTCGATGACGATGGTCTTGCCTTTGATCTCCTTTTTGACGGTCTGGGGCAGGTGGCCGGCATAGGCGCGCACCTCGTTGTGCTGCATCTCTTCCTTGAAAGTGATCAGCAGTCGCTGGCCCTGCCGCTGCGGAGCGGCCTTGCGTAAGACATGGATGACGTCTCGCCATGCTTTGCGGCCTGGATCATACAGGCGCTCCAGGGGTTGGTCCGGAAAGAAGGAAGGCGCCGACCGGCCAGCGTGGCGATAGAGGTCCCTCATAACGCTGCGCGAGATGCGAAGCTCGTCCTCCCCAGGAGTTTCCCCTCGAGCCAAGCTTTCCATGTAAAGATGAGAGAACCACTTGAACAGCGGGTTATCGACTTCGAGGATCTTGTTGAGCCGTGCCTTTTCTATTTCACTGGGAGCGAACTGGACATCGAAGTCGACGCGTTTCAGTCGTGATTTGGCCCAATCCTTAAGGTTATCCGCATTGCCGGTAAGGGTAAGCTGAGGGACCACGCACTCCTCCCGCCACCACACCTCCCAGTAGGACTTCATGACTTCTTCGAAGGTCCTGGCGTTGCGGGAGAAATCGACGTCGTCGAACACCAGGGGAAACACCGTGCCCACTGCCGCGGTGCCCTGCACCTTGGTCTTGCTGAACTGGGCCCCCGGCTGGGCCGAGACATGCTGGCCGGTAAGGAGCCTGAGGGCGAAGCGCAGAAAGGTGGACTTCCCGTTCTGGGCCCGGCCGAAGATGTAGAGCACCTGTGGCCCTCTGTAGTCCACCAGGCCGTAGCTCTGGCGCCGCAGCTTCATGTGCTCGTGGGCGAAGGGCGCAGCAAGGAAGTAGAGCAGCGCCTCGAACATGCTGGCTTTGGCGAACTGCGGATCGAGGCAGCGACCCCAGTCTACCGTATTGACGTAGGCTTCGATGTGCTCCAGTGCCTGGCTAACATGCTCCCCATCAGGGAGCGGCTCCGAGCGCGCTGCGACCGGGCCGTCTATGCTCAGCCGGACAGCCCGCGCCGGCAGGTCCACCTGCATCAGGGGCACGGCGTGGTGCTCCCACACGTATCTGACGTAGCGCAGCGCGTTCACCGAAGCGCGATGGTCCGTGATTTCGGGGCCCAGCGGGGCAAGGAAGCGCTCCACCTGTTTTCTGGCCTTGGGCGCGTCCGGTAGGGTCAGTATGAGGACCGGCTCAATGCTCTCCTCCAGGCTGGTGAGGGAGCGGGCCGTAAGCTCTTGGAGCACTTTCCGCCCTTCCAACTCCTCCTCGCCATCGACTTTCCCCTTCAGCCAGGCCTCTGCAATCTCCTGCCGCCGCTCATTCGGCTCACCTTTGAGCAACTCGACAAGATCACCCATGAACTGGGCGCAGTCCTTCGTGTGGGCGTGGTAGTCGTCCACCACCTGGGCCAACCAGGGATCATCCGGCGGAAGATCGGCATACCAGGCATAGTTGACCTGGCTGGTCGCCAGACGCGCGGTCTCGGTGAAGTTAGCGCTGGCCTGGATCACCCGGTAGTTCCGTTCGTTGCGAAGGAGGTAGAGCTTGGAGTGCAAGGTCCGCTTGGGCACGAGGACCCTGAGCTTTCCCTGCTCGACAAGCTGGGCCAGGGCGAGCGCGACTTCCGTACCTTTCTGCGACAGAGACTGGCGGTACTGGTCCAGCAGGTGGTGTCCTGTCAGGTTCTCTCCAACCACGACCTCTACCTGGCTAAAGCCGCGCTTCTGGAAGAAGTCGAGGAGCAGATCCGGGGAAACCACGTAGGATACGCCCTGTAGCGTGGAGTAGCCTTCAAACAGGCCATCAAAGTCTCGGTGCGACGTGATGACCCGGGAGAGCACCCGGGGCGACTGGATGGCAAACGCCGTCTGGGTCATGAGAACCTCCTTGCCTACCGGGGACTGCGCTGGCGCATCAGCGGCGAGACCACGCCAGGAATCTAGCACAGGTGTGTCAAGAACGCAAGGGAAAGACCGTCTACCAGCGTGTTACCCCACAGTGGAGCCTGAGGCATGCGCCGCAGTGTGAGGCGACGCCCGCCATCAGCGGATGTTGATCAACCCGCCACCTTAGGCTCAAGCCTGAGGCATTCCGAGTGGCTATGCTGCAGGCTGAAGCCTGCAGTGCGGAGCAAAAACGGTCTCCATCATACCCTTGACAGTACATACGTTCTAGTAGTATAACCAGGGACACACCCCAGGAGGAGCATGGTGCCCTCGGTCTTCTACGAAGAGGTGCGCTGCAAGCGGCTGCTGCTGCGGCTCACCGTGCCTCATCTACCCTTCCGGTGGGCCGCCAACCCGTACCGGGGGTGCCGTCACCCCTGCTCCTACTGCTACGCCCGGGGCTCCCACCAGTACCGCGGCCACCAGGGAGGGCAGGAGATGGAGCAGCGGGTGGTGATCAAGGTGAACGCGGCGGCGGTGCTGCGGGCAGAGGTCTCCCAGCCGGACTGGGGTGGTGAGCTGATAGCCCTGGGGGGCGCCTGTGATCCCTACCAACCCGCCGAGCTGAAGTATCGGGTCACCCAGGGCATGCTGGCGGTGGCCCTCGAGTTGGGCCAGCCCTGCTGGCTCAGCACTAGGGCCACCCTGGTGCTGCGAGACCTGGACCTGCTGGCAGCCCTGGCCCGGCGGGGACTGGCCCAGGTGAGCCTGCGGTTGAGCAGCCTGCGGGAGCCAGTGTGGCGGCACGTGGAGCCGGAGGCCGCGCCACCTATGAAGCGGCTGGCGGCGCTGGAGCGGCTGGCTCAGGCGGGCGTGCCGGCGGGCGTGCTCCTGGCCCCCATTCTGCCCGACCTCACCGACGACCCGGCGGCCCTGGAAGAGCTGGTGCGGCTGGCCGTGGAGCACGGGGCCTCCTTTCTCGGGGGCAACCTTCCAGCGCTGCGGCCTGGCTCCAGAGAGTGGGCCCTCCCCCTGCTCCGGGAGCAGTGCCCCCACCTGGTCCGCCAGTACGCCCGGCAGTACCGGGGGCCCTTCGATCCGGCCGCGTATGGAGCGGGGGTGCTGGCGCTGGTGGGGGAACTGCGCTGCAAGTACGGGCTGCCGGAGTCGCCCGTCTCTGCGCCCGCGCCCCGTCGCATGGGGCAGCTCCGGCTGGGGTTGTGAGGAAATCCCCTCTCGCTTGAGGCCTATCCTGAGCGAAGTCGAAGGGGAGAAGGCAAGAGTCCTTCCCCTCCCTGCCAGGGAGGGGCGCTATTGGGGCGGATCATGGAAGGTCGCCTTTAGTCCTTCCCCTCCCTGCCAGGGAGGGGCTAGGGGAGGGTGAGAGCATCCCAGGACAACATCGCACCCCCACTTAACCTCCCCCTCCCAGGGGGAGGAATGGCATTTAGGGTGACTGCCTTCGAGATTTTCAGACGCGGTTGTGGCGGTTACATCGAGAGCAAATGCTAGGTGAAACCGCGGCGGTAGAGCGCCTCCAGCACCTGCAGCTCCTCCGGCTCGTAGGGGGGCATGTCCAGCACCGCCACGGCCTCCTCCACCTCAGCGGCGTTCTTGAAGCCGGGGACCTGAGTGTGGATGTAGGTCTGCATCCGGACAAAGAGCATGGCCGCCTGCTGGAGCGTCCGAACAGGCCCCCGCACCAGGAGGCGCAGCCTCTGGGCTTTTCGTACGTCTCCCGCCAGCTCCGAGTCGGGCGAGTAGGCGCGGTCCACCGCATCGGAGAGCGCGCCCGCGGCCAGGGGCCGGATGCCAATGACCCCCAGGTCCAGGGCCTGGGCCAGAGGCAGGATGCCCATGGGCTGAGGCCATTCCGTATCCACAAAGGGGAGGGTGCCCAGAGCGTTCTGGTGGATGGGGTTGTAGTGGATCTGCACCGTATCGAAGCCGCTGCTCTCGGCCACCTGGCGCAGCGCTTCGATGTGGCCGTAGCCCGTAAAGCCCAGAAAGCGGGTCTTGCCCTCCTGTTGGAGCGCCTGGAACGCCTCCAGCACACCGCCGGGCCCCAGCACGTCCTCGGGCGTCAGGGAGTTGTCCGCCTCCAGCCGGGCGTTGCGCACTCGGTTATGGAGCTGGAGCAGGTCGACGGCGTCGGTCTGGAGCAAACGGAGGCTCTGCTCCACCGAGGCCCGAACGGCCCCGGCCACGTCTCCCAGGTCCTGGTGGCGCAGACGCACTTTCGTGGCGACCAGGACATCCCCTCGGCGGCCCCGCAATGCCCTTCCCAGGTTCTCCTCGGCCTTGCCGTTCCCGTAGGAGGGCGCGACATCGAAGAAGGTGACGCCCAGCTCCAGGGCGCGGCGCACCGCGCGCGCGCACTCCTCGTCGGTGGTTGCTCCCCACACTCCACCGATGCCGCCCCCACCGAAGCCCATGGCCGATACCTGTAGTCCGGTCCGACCCAGCCTTGTGTAGTGCACCGGAGCCTCCTCAGCCCAGACCCGCCTGCCGGCGGGCAGGGCGGGTTGGCCGCTCCCTATTCTACGGCGACTCGCGCCAGGACGCTATGAGCGCCCGCAGCACGGCGATTTCAGTGCTTAGCCTGCAACTCACCCCTTGACACCTGGGAAAAACCGAGTATGTTATGCACTGCAGACTCTGTATCGGGGCCTTTCCGCCCCGATATCTGTCTGCCCAGGCCACGCCTGGTTCATCGGCCCTTTGCCCATTCCATGCTGGCAGCAACGTCACGCAGGCCGACAGGCCAAGAAGGAGAGGAATACATGGAGTTTTCCTGGAGACCCGAGGACGAAGCCTTCCGCAAAGAGGTGCGCGAGTTTATCAAAGCGAACCAGCCAGAAGACTGGGAGGAAAAGGCCCTCTTCGGCACCGACGAGACCTACGAGTTCGGGCGGTCCAACGCCAAGAAGCTGGCGGAGAAGAAGTGGCTCACCCTGGCCTGGCCCAAGGAGTACGGCGGCCTGGGCGCCACCCACTGGCAGCAGGCCATTTTCAACTGGGAGAACACCTACTGGCGCTTCCCGGTCTCGGTAGGCCAGGGCATCAGCCTGGCGGGGCCCACCATCATGATCTACGGCACGCCAGAGCAGAAAGCCCACTGGCTGCCGCGCATCGCCTCGGCCGAGGAGATGTGGTGCCAGCTCTTCACCGAGCCCGGCGCCGGCTCTGACCTCGCGGCCCTCCAGACCCGGGCCGTGCGGGACGGCGACGACTTCGTGATCTCCGGCCAGAAGCTCTTCACCAGCTTCGGGCACCACGCCGATCTGGGATGGGCCGGCTTCCGCACCGACCCCACGGCGCCCAAGCACCGCGGCATCTCCACCTTCATCGTGCCGATGCACACCCAGGGCATCACCGTCCGGCCCATGATCAACATGGCCGGCGCGCACGAGGTGAACGAGGTCTTCTTCGACGACGTGCGGGTCCCCAAAGACAACCTCATCGGCGAGGAGAACCGGGGCTGGTATCAGATGGCCACCACCCTGGACTTCGAGCGCTCCGGCGTGCAGCGCTACGCCGGCTCCACCCGGCTGCTGGAGGAGCTGGTGGAGTTCGCCAAAGAGACCCGGCTCAACGGCCACACCCTGTCCAAAGAGCCCCAGGTACGGAGCAAGCTGGCCCAGATGGCCATCGAGGTGGAGGTGGGCAAGTACATCGGCTTCAAGACCATCTCCATGCAGGAGCATGGCCAGGTTCCTAACCGGGAGGCCTCCGCCTCCAAGGTCTTCGGCGCCGAGCTGGCCCAGAAGATCGCCAATACCGGCATGAACGTGATGGGTCTCTACGGCCAGATCAAGCGGGGCTCCAAGTGGGCCGTCCTCCAGGGCCGCTTCGAGTACCAGTACCTCACCACCGTGGTGGGCACCATCCTGGCCGGCAGCTCGGAGATCAACCGCAACATCATCGCCAACCGCGGCCTGGGTCTGCCACGGTAGCCTCGCAGCAGCTCATCAACCCGACGGGCGTCCTCCGGAGATCTTCCGGGGGACGCCCTTTTTGGCCACCGCAGCGGCCCTGGGCTTTTGAGCAACTGCCACCAAGGGTGTACAATACCCGCATTCGTGCGTTCTGGGGCAACACCCCCGACGCCTCCCCTCTCCCCGAAAGGAGCCTCTATGAAGGCCGTGGTCATCCACGAGTACGGCGACGAGAACGTCATGCACTACCAGGACTTTCCCACCCCCACCCCGGGGCCTCGGGATGTGCTGATCCAGATCAAGGCGGCCTGCGCCAGCCGCTCCGATACCGCACGCCGCTCCGGCACGTACGGCGGCGCCACCGGCAACCGCCCGCTGCCCTTCATCAACGGGCTGGACGTGGCGGGCGTGGTGGTGGACCGGGGGCCCGGGGTGACGGAGCGGGAGGTTGGCGATCGCGTCGTGGCCCTGCTGGCCAACGGAGGCTACGCCGAGTACGTGGCCTGTCACGTGGCCAGCACCGCCAGTATCCCGCCCAACATCGGCTTCGAGCAGGCATGCACCATCCCCGTCATCTGGATGACCGCCTGGTTCGGCCTCCTCTACGAGGGTGAGCTGAAGGCCGGAGAGACCGCCCTGGTCAACGCCGCGGGCAGTGGCATCGGCTCTGCAGGCATCCAGATTGCCAAGGCCCACGGCGCCCGGGTCATCACCACCGCGGGCGCCGACTGGAAGCTCCAGCGGGCAAAGGCGGAGCTGGGCGCCGACGAGACCGTCAACTACACCACCCAGGACACGGTGGCCGAGGTGCTGCGCCTCACCGGCGGCCGCGGCGTGGACGTGGCCCTGGACGCGGTGGGCGGCCAGGTGTACCTGGATAGCATCCGCTGTCTGGCCGAGGGTGGCCGCCTGGTCTCCGTGGGAGCCGCATCGGGCGGACGCCCCAGCGACGACCCGGCGACCCTCACCGACAAGCACGTGACCACCAAGCAGTTCGGGCTGCCCACGGCCATCCAGAAGGGGCTGGTGCGCCCGGAGCTCCAGAAGTGCATGGACATGCTGGGCCAGGGCCGGTTCAAGGCCGTAATCCACCAGGTGCTGCCCCTGAGCCAGGTGCGGGAGGCGCACCGCATCATCGCCAGCCGGGACATCTTCGGGCGCGTGGTGCTGGTGCCATAATGCCCTCTCCCACCCTCCGTTTCCCCGCCGGCTCCCTGGCCGAGAAGGTGGCACGGGGCGAGCCGGTGGAGCCGGTGTGGCCCCTTAAGCCTACCCTGCCGGAGCCGCCGCCCAGCAACGGCGGCCCTCAGCTCTTCCATGCAGGCGACTTCATCCTGGAGTCGGGCGAGGTTATCCGGGACATGGTGGTGTGCTACGAGACCTGGGGCCAGCTCAACCAGTGGGGCACCAACGCCGTGCTGGTGTGCCACGGCAGCAGCGGCACTCGCCTGAGCCACGGCACGACCATCGGCCCCGGCAAGGCCTACGACCCCGACCGCTACTTCGTCATCGCCATGGACTCCATCGGGGCGGGACTCTCCTCCTCGCCGGCCTCCTCAGGACTGCGAATGGGCTTCCCCCGCTACAACATCCGGGACATGGTGCGGGCCCAGTGCCTGGCCCTGACCAGGGGGCTGGGGATCACCCAGCTCCGCTGCGCCGCCGGCCCCTCCATGGGGGCCTACATGGCCCTGGAGTTCGCGGTCACCTACCCCGCGTTTGTGAAGTCGGCCGTGTGTGTGGTGCCCTCGGCCCGCTGCGCGCCTCATCTGGTGGCCATCCACGAGGCCCAGCGGGCCGCCATCATGGCCGACGCCGCATGGCAGGGCGGCGACTACACCCAGCCGCCGGTGAAGGGCCTGAGGGCAGGCGCCACGGTTGCCTTCCCCTGGAGCTTCGGCGAGGAGTGGTTCCTCCAGTACGCCCGCCCCGAGTGGTACGAGACCCGGCTGGAGTGGACTCGCAAGAACGCGGAGGCCACCGACGCTAACAATACCATCTACCAGACCATCGCTTGCGACCTCCACGACGTGTCGGCGCCTTACGGCGGCGACCTGGCGTCGGCTCTGGCCCGCTGCCGTATGCCGGTGCTGGTGGTGCCCTGCGCCACCGACCAGCTCATTCCGCCCCGGAACGCGCAGCTTATGCGCCGGCTGCTGCCCAGCGCCACCTACGTGGAGATCCCCTCCTACGCCGGCCACGCCGCGGGCGCCCTGGAGGAGGAGTACGTGAACCACCAGATCAGGACCTTCCTGGAGCCGCAAGAGTAACCCATGGCGAGGAGAGGTACATGAACGTTATCCAGTTCATCCTGATGACCATGGAGGACCTCCACCGGGGCTTCCGCAGCGAGGTGGAGCTGCTCACCCCCGACCAGATCTACTACCGCCCCACGGCCGAAGCTAATAGCATCGCCCTGGTGCTGTGGCACGCCGCCATGACGGAGGACGGGCTGGCGCAGCGCGTCGCCCACAGCGAGGGGTCGATCTGGGAGCGGGAAGAGTGGCACCAGCGCCTGGGCGTGGGGCCCAAGGACAGCCTGGGCAGCTTCACCACGGAGCAGTTGGGGACGTTCCGGCCCGCCAAGGAGGAGCTGCTGCTCTACTGCCAGAAGGTCTGGGACACCACCCCGGGCCTGCTGGGCAGCCTTACGGAGGCGGACCTGGACCATGTCCCCAACCCGGAGCGGGCCCGCATGACGGTGGGGCGCACCATCGCCAATATCCTCATCGGCCACTGCTTCTGGCACCTGGGGGACATCCGCTTCCTCAAGGGTCTCCAAGGCATGCCCTTCGGGCGGTAGGCATAGGCGGGGTCTGCCAAGCCACCTTCGCTGGTCTAGCTCTGCAACCAAAACAGAGGAGAGCCTTGACAACCTTGACGCTTCCGGTTATTATTCGTCAAGCTATGATGCTATAATCATCATAGCTTGACGAAATCCCGTCGCAATCGTCCAGGTGCTCTATTTAGACCTCACGCCATCAATGCCGATGGAGCAGTGCCTGCAGGCGCTCGAGGCTGTGCGCGCGGTGCTGGATCCATATGCCCGATTGCCCGAGGAGTATACCTTAGCGCTGCGGCAGCACGCTCTCGTTCAGTCTGTCCACTACTCCACGAGAATTGAGGGCAACACCCTCACCCTAGCCCAGGTCGAAAGCCTGCTGTCTGGACAGAGAATCCGTGCGCCGGAGGATCAGGTGCAGGAGGCCATCAACTATCGGGAGGCGCTCTCCTATATTCAAAGGTGGAGCGCGCGCGCTTTCACCATCTCCGATGACGTCCTCCATACAATTCACTACCTGGTAACCAAATCTCTTCCGGGAGCGTATGGACCGGGCCAATATCGCACAGAACAGAACTACGTGGTCGACCGACTGACCGGAAGAAGGGTGTTTCTGCCCCCTCCCCCTGAGAACGTGCCCGAGCTTATGGGGGAGTTCGTTCAGTGGCTCAATCGAGACGACACACTGCCAGCCACCTATAAGGCGGGGCTCGCACACTTGAACTTAGTGGCGATTCATCCCTTTCTTGACGGCAACGGCCGCACCGCCAGAGTGCTCGACGCACTGGTCATGTACAGGGGGGGGTTCCGCTCACAGTACCTGGTGTCTCTTGAAGCTCACTTTGGCAGAGACACCCAGGGATATTACCGCGCCCTCTCCGCTTCCCTTGGACCACACTATGCTCCTCCCCAGGATGTCACGCCATGGATGGAATATTACTCGGTCGCTCACTTACAGGAGGCGGAGGCCGCCGTCACGTACACACGAGAGCTTGTTGCAGAGCTCGATGGTCTCGCAGAAGCGTTCAAGGCCGAGGGCCTCTCGAGATGGCAGTTGGCTATCCTGTTTTCTGCCTGCCGCACGGGGCACATCTCCAATCGGATCTACCGCTTCATTACCAAGCGCTCGCACCAGTCTGCGGTAGCGGACTTCGCAAAGCTTATCGCCAAAGGATTGCTGGTGCGCGCCGGACGAGGGAGAAGCGTGGGCTACCTTCCTTCGGAACGGACGCAGAACACCTTCCAGCAAATTCGATCGACGCTCGAGCATTGAGGGGGCAAGGCAGCGGCGTAGGACCTGCACACCCGCTCGCGGACGGAATATAGACAGCCCCTCATCGTTGCGCTATCATGCCTTCGCCGTCGCTGCCCTACGACTCCCACAGCGCATCACCCTAGACCAAGGAGGACGTCCCCACTATGATGAAGTGGCTTAAAGTCCCGGAAGCCGAGGCCGTCCGGGTCAACCACGACAAGCTCTCCACCCTCATCACCCGCATCTTCACCCGCTTCGGCATCGCGGAGGAGGACGCCGCCGTCTGCGCCGACGTGCTGGTGCTGGCCGACCTGCGGGGCGTAGACTCCCACGGCGTCAGCAACGCCGTGAAGCAGATCTACGTGCCTGCGCTGAAGGACGGCCGCATCAACCCCAAGCCCAAGATCACCATCCCCTTCGAGACCGCCACCACGGCCGTGGTGGACGGCGACCAGGGCATGGGCATGATCGCCGGCAAGTTCGGCATGGACCTGGCCATCAAGAAGGCCCACGAGACGGGCGTGGGCTTTGTCACCGTGCGCAACAGCAAGCACTACGGCATGGCGGGCTACTACGCCATGATGGCCCTGCCCCACGACATGATCGGCTGGTCCATGACCAACTCCGGGCCGGGCGTGGTGCCCCTCTGGGGCCGGGAGGCCATGCTGGGCACCAACCCCATCGCCATCGCCGCCCCCACCAAGAACGAGGTCCCCTTCGTCTTCGACGTTGCCACCAGCACCGTGGCGGCCCAGAAGGTGGCCATCGCCGGCATCCTGGGCGTGCCCATTCCCGAGGGCTGGGCCGTCGATCCGGAGGGCAACCCCACCACTGATCCCCTGGCCGCCCGGGAGAGCCGGGCGCTGCTGCCCCTGGGCGCCACCCGGGAGCAGGGCGGCCACAAGGGCTACGGCCTGGCTGTCATCGTCGACATCTTCAGCGGCCTCCTCTCCGGCGCGGGCTACAGCAAGGAGCTCCAGATGCGCCAGGTGGGCCACTTCTTCGGCGCCTTCCGGGTCGACGCCTTCCGGCCGGTGGACGAGTTCAAAGAGCACATGGACCGGATGGTCCGGGCCCTGGGAGCCACGCCGCCGGTCAAGGGCCACGACAAGGTCTACGTGGCTGGTGAGCCGGACCACGAGAGCGAGCTGGAGCGCCGCCAGAACGGCATCCCCCTGCACCGGGACGTGGTGGCCTACCTGCGAGACCTGGCCCGGGAGCTGGACGTAGTGCCGGACCTGTAACGCAGCCCCAGGCTATGCCGCAGGGGGTGGCGAGCGCCACCCCCTGCAGTTTTCGGATCTCCGAGTGGGGTCCGAACCACCGTGGCGGATGGTAGACACAGGGGCTTGTTTGTCAGCGTAACGGGTATCCCTTCTAAGTGTCTTAATTGCAGCCGCTTCCTTGGAGAGGTTGAGAGGGAAAAGGATTCGCTGCTTCACGTTGTGCCTGAACAAGTTAGGGTGCCGCAAGCGGCAGCGATCCGGTGTGGCAAGACATCGTTTTGCTGCGGCAAGTGTGGCGGGCCGAGCCCTTGTAGTAAAGAATGGCAGTTCTCCAGAACTCCTCTTCCCAGGTGGCTCGCCGCATAGGCGTAACCAGGCTCATCAGCTCCTTTGTGTAGGAAGGCTTACATAGCCGCTCAGAGACGATGAGCTATGCTGGAGAGCAGCGGGTTTGGGATCGCATCTGCCTGGCGGTTGAAACGAATTAGAGGTACTCCATGACTACACCCAAGTCCATCATCGTCTACAGCACCACCTGGTGCCCTGATTGCCGTCGCACTAAGCAATTCCTGGACCAGCGGGAGATTCCATATACGTGGATAGACATCGACAAGGATCCGGCCGCAGTACAGGAAGTCCTACGCATTAACGGTGGGATGCGCAGCGTCCCCACACTGGTCTTTCCCGACGGTTCGGTGCTGGTTGAGCCGTCCAACAAGCAGCTGGGCGAGAAATTGAGCACTCATGAAAGGCCAGACGAAGGGAGGGAGGGCGAGGTCCGGACCCGTCCTGTTGAGGTTACAGTCTATCGGATGACCGGTTCACAACTGTTCTTTCGTGTGCCCGAAGCAGTATGCGAGGAATGCGACCTGACGGTGGCAGTGGCGCATCGGGTGGCCGAGTCCTTTGGACCAGAGCGAGTGACGGTTACCGTTAAGCCGTGGCTCAACCACCTGCCGGAAGCACTCCTGAAGGGCGGCTGGCATCCGCCCGTGGTGACGGTGGATGGCCGCCTCGTGACTCAGGGCATTGTTCCTACATCCGAGACGTTGGAGCGAGCCATCAAAGAACCGGCCAGACGAGATCGCACCCCCGTGTAAGTCTCGCCACGGCTAAAGAGCCAGCTTCTTAGGCTGGAGAATTGTCATTCAGCGATAGCCTGTCCTCCAAGCAGCGAGTTCCACTCTTGCAGGCGTTGCCAGCGGGCCAACCATTCAGCTTCGGTCGGGCTACGCCCTTCGCGCGCGAAGATCTCCAGCGAATACAAACGGTCGGCTCGGTCCTGTGCGGTAGGTGCCCCGCCATGGAGCCGCTGGAACTCCTGCTCCCATGCGGCATCAAACGCCCCGACCTCCGCACCGGGAGTAAAGGCGGTGAGCCCAAGTTCGGGATGCAAGGGGCGGAAGGGCCCTGCTGCTCCACCCTGCACAAAAGGTGTACCAGGGATCGCCAGAACGAAGCCTTCTGGTTTGCCGGTCAGGAGGTTGGCGGCCCCTATATTACACACGATGCGCAGTCGCGCTGGGAGGACCGCGGGAGAGGGGACCTGGGCGTTGAGATCCACCAAAAGTTCCAGGACCCCTGCTTGCAGCGGCCCGGCGTTGCCCAGGGGTGCGTAATTCACGTATCGTCTCGCTGTCCAGGTACCGGCTCCAATAACGGGCTTAGGGGCGGGAGCAGCGTTATCGAAATGGAGAAACGGGCCGCCTCCCTGGAGCATCCCGCCGCCCTCCGCGTGCGCGAGGCGAAAGCTCCCTGATCCGGCTACAACGACAGTATGCTGAACGTTGTCGACGGTTCCGGCCGCACTTACCGCTACAACATAAAAGTTGGATTCCCCTGCCGCCGCTGCTGCTACAGCCCCTAGCTCGAACAGGTCATGGAGAGTGGGCAGCGCCATCAGGCCAAGCGAGCCGATGCCTGTGGTCTTTAGGAATTCTCTTCTGTCCACTGGATTTATCCTCCTTAGTGAAGACATGATTTCCTGCTCGTACCGTGAGCTAGCTCCTCGCCGGTCTGCCACCTCCTTTCGCTTGAGCGTGCGCTCCTTTTGTTTAATCGTGCGCTGTGAAGTTGCCGCTATCGATAGGCATATAAGGCGCAACGACCTGACATGGCGCAATGGGATGAGGAGCTGGAAAGAAGGAGAGGTCAACCCCCGCGGCATCAATCTCACCGTTGTCCACCACCGTAATGGCAACTGCCTGGCCAGTTTGCTCCCCTTGTGTGATCACTCCGGTAACCTGCGCTGCGTTGCCGACGACCGTCAGGCACGTCACTTCACCCGCCACATCTGCTACTAGCCCTCCAGCGGCGCTATGGTGCGCGAGATTGAACCGGCCCTGAACCGAGTCACTGGGCCCCTGCCGGGCAGAAGGGGTGACATTTATGTGGTCGCCGGCAAAGGGCGGGAAGGGGAACATCCCCGCTCCTCCTCCTGTCACAAAAGCTGTTGGAGCAGCCTTAACTAATCCACCGCCATAGCGGGCAAGAGCTAGAACTACAACTATGACAGCAATACCCGCAACAATGACCTTTCTCATCGCGTTCTCCCTTCTCGGTCTTCGCGCTGCAGTTATTAACTCAACTGAGGATGTTATGCGTAGGAAGAATTTGCGGGGTTGGTAGCGGATCGACTCCGTTCCGCATCAGAATAGGCATGAGCACTTGGGCGAACTCTTGGAGGGCCTCCGGGGATTCCCAAACGTCTAGTACATACCAGCCTTCACCATTGGGGGAGGCCACGTGATACCGGCGTCCCTTGGGCTTGCCGTGACCCGAGGCTCAAGCTCCCGAATCACTTGGTCATATTGTGAAGCAGACATCTTTTGGACTTGAAAGATGGCCGTGATTGGCATCGAGTTTCTCCTCTCGCTCAAAATAGAGTATGAGCGACTGGAGTAGTATACTCTACTTACAGTAAGTACCGCTTATTCTTCGGCTCTCGAGGCTCACCCGCACCTGTGCATAAAACTTACTCACCACCGGTTGTGGTTCATGCCATTATAACAGGCGAGTGCTTACGTTCTCATCCACGCTGCTCGCTTGTCCCCGTACGCCCCGCCCGCGCATGGGCGGGCAGGCGGGGCGCCGTGGCCAGGTAGGTGAAGCCTGCGGTAAGCACGTAGATGGCGGCGAAGGCTGCGAAGGCCCCCTGGTAGGTGCCCGTCAGGTCGAAGGTGAGGGAGCCCACCAGCGGACCCAGCCCCAGCCCCAGCATGAGGAAGGGCGTGGTGAACCCGCTGATGGCGCCGAAGGAGTCCCGCCCGTAGTAGCGGGCCAGGATCATGTTCAGCAGGGGCCCTTCGCCCCGGGCCGCGAAGCCGTAGAGCGCGCTGACGCCCAGGGCAGTGGCGTCGCTGTTCACCACCAGCAGCAGGCCCGAGGCCAGGGCGGCCAGCAGCATGACCAGCGCCAGGAGCGCCCGGGGAGACATCCGCTCGATCAGGAAGCCCCAGAAGCCGCTGGAGAGGGCGCCGGCCAGCCCGTACACGCTCAGGGCCGCCGCGGCCACCGCCGGAGACAGGCCGATGTCGCTGTAGTAGGCTACCTGGTGAAAGCCCACTGCGCCGTTGGCCAGGATATCCAGCACCATGCTCACGATCAGGAGCCAGAGGGTCCGGGTCCGGAGGGACTCTCCCAGCGTAAAGCTGTACTCGGACGACGGTCCGGGCTCGCCGTGCTGCGGCGCGTGGGGGGTGGCTCCTTCGCTTCGGGCGCCATCGGGCAACAGGCCCATGTCCTCCGGCCGCCGTCGCATGATGCAGTAGGACGGGACCACGACCACGACCGCGGTCACCGCGGCAAAGACCAGGAACACCGTCCGCCAGCTATCCAGGGCCATGATCTGCGCGCCGGCCAGGGCCAGCAACGAGCCACCCAAAGGGAGCGCCATAGCGACCAAGCCCAGGGCTCTGCCCCGCATCCGGAAGAACCAGTTGGTCACGGTGGTCAACGGCACCACCCCTCCCAGGCATACCGTCGCGACACTACGAGCGACGACATAGGCCAGGTAGAACTGCAACAGGGAGTCCACGCCCGAGAGCGCCAGCAGGGCCAGGGAGACGACGCACGCCCCCAGGGGCATCAGGATGCGCGGGCCGTGCCGGTCGGCCAGCGCGCCTACCAGCGGGGAGAGGAATCCCCCCGCAAAGGTGCCCGCGGTGACTGCGCCCGAGACCAGGGTGCGGCTCCACCCCATCTCCTCGCTCATGGGCTTCAGCATGATGCCCATGAATAGCTGCGAGCTGCCCGCGGCCAGGAACGCGCTCACCATGGCCATGGCCAGAACGAGCCATCCGTAGAAGAAGGGGGTGGTGATAGGCGGCCCCATGGCCGGCGCGAGGGTCTTGGTCAAGGCAGTTTCCTCAGAGGCGAGCGGCCCTGGCTATTCTACACTACTTCCCGCTGCTGCGGGCGCTCCTGCCGACCTTCTACGCGACGCTACGCGTCAATGAGGCGCAGCCCCACCAGGGCCCCGATGCCTGAGAGGATGAAGAAGGCTCCCAGAGCCAGCAGGAAGACGGCGCAGGCCACCAGTAGCCCCCGGTAGACAGCGTCGGTCATGGCGCGCCGGCCCGTGGCCACCACGGCCCCTACAAAGGCGTACCAGGCGAAGTCCGATGCGATGTGCCCCACGTAGAAGGTGGCCAGGCCCACCAGGCCCCACGCCAGCGACGCCACCATGAAGCTGGCCCCCACGGTGGCCCACCAGACCAGCCAGTAGGGGTTCGAGAGACTGGCGGTGACACCCAGGAGCACCGGCAGGCCGGCAGGGCTGCTCCGCGCATCGGCCATGGCGGCCCGCAGGGAGAGCCGGGGGGCGCTGCGGATCATGCCCCCTCCCATCCAGAGGAGGAAGAGGCCGCCCAGCAGGCCCACCAGTCCGGGGATCACCCCCGTGTGGAGCACCTGGCTCAACCCCAGGCCCAAGAGCGCCACCGTCACCAGCTCCAGCAGGCTGTGGCCCAGGGCCAGCGCTGGCGCCGCCCAGAAGCCGCGGCGCGCGACCTCGGCGATATTGACCATGAGGAGCGGGCCCGGCGTGGCGGCCCCAGAGAGGCCCACGATGAAGGATGACAGAAAGAGCAGCCCCAGGGCTTCCATGAAAGGCCTCTACGGCTCCAGGGTCAGCCGCCCGCCCTCGTATACCAGCGCCTGCCCGGCCCGCACCGGGAGCCGGGCGGCCCAGACCCCGCCGGGCAGCGATTCGGCCTCTGCCGGCAGGCGCTGCGCCAGCGCGAAGACGCTGGGGTCCAGCAGGATGGCCCAGCGGGCCTCTGCGGGTATGGGGAACACCTGGCGCCGGGGCGTCGCCGTATCCAGCCACACGGAGTTGGTGTACTGGGGAAGGTAGTAGCGCAGGCTCTTGTAGCTGTCGTAGGAGACCAGGAGCACCTCCTGCGGGCGGTGGCCGCGCAGGTAGCTCAACCGGGCGGCCGCGCCGGCGTCGCTGGCCAGGAGGCCCGGCAGCGTCAGCGGCCGCTGGTGCAGCAGGAACACCAGGGTGTTCGCCAGCAGCGCCAGGGCCAGCCCGCAGGCGGCCAGCGTGCGCCCCTGCTCCGAGGCGGCGGAAATCACGCGGCGCCACCCGCCGATCCCCAGCAGCAGCAGCGCCGGGAGCATGCTGAAGATGTAGCCGGGGTCACCGATGTGGACGAAGACGTAGAACGCCGCCATGGGCGCCATCCAGCCCAGCAGAAAGAGGTAGGTGGCCCACTCGTCACGGTGGGGCCTGCGCCTCAGAAGCAGCAGGATGCCGCCGGCCACCACGGGGGCCTCTGCGTAGAGGGCGTGCAGGAGATACTGGCCGGTGTCCCGGAGGTTCACCGCCAGGCCCGCCAGGCCCTGGGCCGCCGGGGCGTAGCGCTCCACCACGTCGGTCCCGATGTAGGCCCAGGAAACCTCCCCATAGCCGCTTGGGCCGCCTGAGAGCGCGATCACCGGCAGGAGCCAGAGGAGGACGCCTCCCACCCCCACCGCGAGCGCCAAAACTGCCTTGCCCGCCGGACGGCGGTAGCAGGAGGCCAGCAGCAGCGGCAGCAGGAAGAGCGCCAGGTCGGGCCGAAAGCCGCTGCCCACTCCATAGGCCACTGCGCACGGCAGCAGCAGATCATCCCCCTGGACGACGCACCGGTAGGCAAAATAGGCCACCAGGGTGCTGAAGGCGGCCAGCGCGGGGTAGGCCAGCGCCAGCTCGCCATAACTCCAGAAGGTCACACTGGCCCCCAGCAGCAGGCCGACCGCCAGCCCTGCCCGGTGGCCGAAGAGGCGCGCGCCCAGCAGGTACAGCGACGCCACCGCCAGCGTCTCCAGCAGCACGCTGACGGCCACCAGCGCGGCGTTGGCGTCGCCCACCACCAGGGACACGAGCGTGCCTAAGCCCACGAAGTAGGGGTACCCCGGTGGGTGGGGCTGGTGCAGCGTTACGTCGAAGTGGCGAGTGGCCAGAGCGAAGTTCGCGGCGTCCCAGTTGAAGAGGTACTGGCTGCGGAAGGGCCAACGGGTCGCTACCACCAGCACCGCCAGCGCTCCTGCCCAGGCGAGGGGTAGCCCTTGGGCAGGCCCCCTGGCGGTGGACTGCGCTTCTTCGGGCGACCGAGCGGCAGACGCCGTCATAGGGGCGGGGGACGCCACGTTAGTGGCCGGAGCGGAGAAAACGGAGCGGGAAGGAGGATACGGGTCTGGCGCAGTCGGCTTAGCAGGACACCCCGTGGCACCTGGCTACCGATGAGGGCGGGGCGCTGCGCCGGCCAGCGCCGAGGTCCGGTCTCCGCGGGGGATCCGGCGGACCTGAACCCGGGGCAGCAGGCGTACCACGTCCGCCTGGCGGCACAAGAGCGTGCCGGGCGTCATGGCCGCGGCGGTGCCCGCGGCCACGCCTAGCCGCAGCGCCTCCTCGGGCGGGCCGTCCTGACTCAGTACCTGCACCATCCCCGCCACCATGGCATCGCCGCTACCCACGGGGCTCACGGCAGCGATGGCCGGCGGGTACGCGCGCCAGGTGCCCTCGTTGGTCACCATCACCGCGCCCTGGTAGCCCTCGGAGAGGACCACCACCGCTACACCTGCCTCGTGAATGCGGATCGCCGCCTCCAGCAGGGGCTCCCTGCTCTTGGGCATACGCCCCAGCAGGCGCTCCACCTCCAGGCGGTTCGGCTTCACCAGGTATGGCTGCGCCGCAATCCCCCGGGCCAGGGGTTCGCCATCGGCATCCAGGACGCAGCGCACGCCCAGCCCTTTGGCCAGGGTAATCACCCGGGCATAGAATCCCGGGTCCACACCGGGCGGCAGGCTTCCCCCGATGATGAGCCAGTCGCCAGGGCTGAGCTGCTTTTTCACCCGTTGCAGCAGCGATGCCACATGCTGGGCTTCCACCCTGGGTCCCGGCTCGTTCAAGGTGGTGGTGGTGTTGTGCTTACGGTCTTGGATGGTGATATTGGTGCGGATCTGGCCGGAGATGTGCAGGAAGTCCGTGTAGATGCCCTGCTCCCGCAGCGCGTGCTCAACAAACCGGCCACGGGCGCCCGCAACAAAGCCCATGGCCAGACTCTCACATCCCAGCTCCAGGAGGGCCCTAGAGACGTTGATCCCCTTGCCCCCCGGGTCGCTGCGGCTTTCCACGACCCGGTTGGTATCCCCCGGCACCAGCGCGTCCAGGGTGACGGTATGGTCTATGGCGGGGTTCGTGGTCAGGGTGATGATCACGGAAGGTGCGGGTCCAGCAAGCCGTACCCGGCGTCCTTTCTGCGGTAGACGATCCCCAGCCGGCCGGTGCCGGCGTTGAGGAAGACAAAGAAGTCATGTCCCACCAGCTCCATACGCTCCACGGCCTCCTCCTCGTCCATGGCTTCCACCAGAAAGCGCTTGCGGCGGATCACAGCAGAGACGGTCTCGGCCGCGGCGGCGGGGCCCAGCATGCCCCGACCCACGCCCGCCCGCTCCGCGGCGCCGGCGCGGTGGCGGTCGTAGAGCCGGCCCTTGAAACGCTCGATCTGGCGGTCCAGGCTATCGGCCGCAGTGTCGATGGCGGCGGGGAAGTCGGCGGCCTTCTCTTCGCAGCGCAGCACGGCCCCATTGGCCGTCATGGTGATTTCTACCACGGAGCGCTGGTCCTGGCGCTTGCTCTGCTTCTGGAACAGCTCCACCACCGTCTCCACGTCTCGGAAGGGGAGGTGCCGCCCCACCCGTTCCAGCTTCTTCTGCACATACTGCTTGACATCGTCTGTGATCTCGGTGTTTCGGCCTTTGATCGTAAGCTCCACGGGTTCCCCTTGTTCTGCTCTATCGTATTCGTCATTCTAGTGGAGCGGGGTAGACATTTCAAGATGAGGGGGCGCGGCGGCGCAGCATCCACCGCGCCCTCAGCTACTCCTCCCGCGCCACCGTCAGCCCCCAGACACTGGTGGCGCCTGCGGTCTCCAACGCGTCGGCGCAGGCGCTCAAGGTGGCCCCGGTGGTGCACACATCGTCCACCAGCAGCACCCGCCTATCGGCCACGGAGGTAGGCCCGGCCGCGAAGGCGCCCGCCAGGTTCTGCCACCGTTCTTCCCTGGTGAGTCGCGCTTGGGCGGGTGTGGGGCGCACCCGCTGCAATGCGCCGGAGGCCAGGGGCAACCCCAGGAGCCGGCTCAGCGCCTCCCCCAACACCTCTGCCTGGTTGTAGCCGCGCTCCCGCCGGCGCGCCGGGTGCATTGGCACCGGCACCAGCAGGTCCACCGGCGCAGAATGCTCCTCCAGGCAACGCGCCAGCAGTTCGGCCAACTCCAGGCCTATGGTCCGCACACCGTGGTACTTAAGCTGGATGATGGCCTCACGCACCGGCGACCGGTAGGCATACGCCGAGAGGACGCTTGCTACGCGCAGGGGGAACCGCTGGCAGCTCCGGCATTCCTGGCCCGCGGGGAGGTGCAGCCCGCAGCGGGGACACCAGGGCGGCGCGACCACAGGACTGGCAGCCAGGCATCCGGCGCAGAGGTAGCGTCCTTCCCGGCCGCATCCGAGGCAGCGGCGAGGAAAGAAGAAGCCGAGGAGACGGTCCTTCCAGGAACCCGCGTGAAGGACCATGGCTCAGGGCAGCGCTAGCCCTGCTCTCGCACTAGCTCCAGCGTGTCGCCCTTCTGGGTGCCGCTGGAGTGGATGGCGCCGACCGGCAGCTCCAGCACGCCCTTGGCTCGCCATATGTAGGGGCTGATGCGGAACGGAGGCATGGCCTCCGTGAGGTGCAGCACCCGCCACCCGCCGTCCACGAAGACCGCGTCGAAGGGGAAGCGCATGAAGAAGCTGTGGATGGACTGGCAGGGCGCGATGTAGAGCCCTGCGCTTGGCGCCAGGCCGCTCTGCCCCAGGAGACCCACCAGCTTGGCCCAGAAGCTGGCTGCCACCCAGAGGTCCTCCGTCAGCCACTGCTGGGTCCGGAGGTTGCGTACCTTGAGGACCGCGTCAGGCGACGTGGGCCGCCTACCCTCCCCCGCCGCCACCACCCATCATGATGGCCATGTTAGGCCACATGGGGCCCAGGATCACGATCCACAGCGCGGGCATCATGAACAGCACCATGGGGAAGGTCATCTTGAGGGGCGCTTCGTGGGCGAGCTTTTCCGCCTTCTGCCGGCGCTTGATGCGCATCTGCTCCGACTGGAGCTGCAGGATGCGGCTGATGCTGACGCCGAGCTGGTCCGCCTGAATGATGGCCGAGGTAAAAGCCACCACCTCCGGCACCGCCGCGCGGGCGCCCAGGCCCCGCAGCGCCTCCCGGCGAGACATGCCCATCCGCTGTTCCCGGAGCACCCTGGCGAACTCCCTGGTCAGGGCGTTGTCCCACTTCTCCGCCACCTTCTGCAGGGCCTGCTCGAAGCCCATGCCCGCCTCCACGCTGATGGTCAGCAGGTCCAGGGCATCGGGCAGGGAGAGGGTGAGCTCCTTCTGGCGGGCGGTGATCTTGCCGCTGAGCCACATGTTGGGCAGGTTCTGGCCGAAGAAGGCCAGGCCAAGGGGGGCCAGGGCCTTCACCAGGACGGACTGGTCCGAGCCGCTGAGGAGCAGGAACCCCACGCCACCCAGGGCCAGCCCGGCAAACCCCTTGATGCCCAGAAAGTCGGCCACCGTCAGATTGTTGGGGTTTCCGGCGCCGTCCAAGTTGATCCGGATGTCTTCCAGGGTCTTCTGGGGTGTGCGGGCTGCCAGTGAGGCAGACAGCTTCAGCACGATGGGCTTCAGCATGCGCTCCGAGAAGGGTTTCTGGAGCTCGATCTCCTCCAGGCTCGGCGGGCGAGCGCCGTACTGGTTGAGCCGGGTCTGCAGCGTGTCCTCCTCCTCCGGCATGGAGAGTGCGCGGAAGAGGAGGATGATGCCCGCCGTCATCATGAGTCCTGCAACAAAGGGTAGGAGTGCCATAATTCACCTCCGCGGGTGCGCCAGCGCCCCGGGCTAGACTTTAATGTCGGTGATCTTTTTCATGGCCAAGAAGCCGATGAAGATCATCAGCCCGGCGCAGATGGGCAAGCACAGGTAGGGAAAGCCACTGAACATGGGCTTCATGTATTTGCCGTTCAGCAGAAAGAGGACGATGCCAATGAGCAGGGGCAGGATGCTGACGATGTAGCCGGCGCCCTGCTGCTGGGCGGTGAGCGTTTCTATGTCGCCCTTGAGGCGGATGCGCTGCCGTATGGTCTCGCCGATCTTCTCCAGCACCTCGGCAAGGTTGCCGCCCACCTCGGCGGACACGTTCACCGCGGTGATCATCAGGTCCAGGTCTCCGCTGGGGACGCGACGCATCAGGTTACTCAGCGCCTGCTCCGGGGGAACGCCCAGGCTCATCTCCGCCACCACCCGGGCGAACTCCCCGTTGGTGGGATAGGGCGCCTCCCGGGAGGCCAGGGCCATGGCCTGGGCGATGCTGTTGCCGGAGCGCAGGGCGTTGGACAGGAGGTTGACGGTTTCGGGGAGCTGGGAGTTAAAGGCGGCGAGGCGCCCCGAAGCCCGGTTGCCCACCCAGTAGCGGGGCGCCATGTAGCCGATGAACAGCCCCGCCACGGCAAAGGGAAGAGGCACACCCTGAATGAGGGAATTGGTGAGACCGGCGATGTAGCCCAGCCCTGCGCCCAGGAGCGCCGTCACGAAGCGCAGCACCATGTACTCGCCGACGGTGAACTTCAGGTCTGCTCGGGAGAGGCTCTCCTGGACATTGGTGCCGTAGCCCCGCTTGATCAGGGCCTTTTCCACCGCGGCGGCCACCGCTTGCCCGGTGGTAGCGCCGCCCTGGCCACCCGCCTCCAGGGCCTTGGTGTCCGCCGGGCGCTGGCGGCCCATGACGGTGTCCAGCCGCTGCTCAAACTCCGAGGACTGCTCCAGGGTCTGCATGATCCCCACAAAGAGCAGGATGATCCCCACCACAACGGCCAGCCCCAGGAGGATTGGGATAACCATGGGCGTGCTCCCTGTGGGTCAGCGCGGTACCCGCGGCAAACGCCTCCGAGCAGGCTGTAGAAACATGTAGTTCCGCTCGTCCTGAGCCTGTCGAAGGACCAGCGGCTCATGGTTCCCTTCGGCGGGCTCAGGGTAAACTAGGCTCACCATGAGCGGTTCTTTACCAGCGTCCGCTAGCCGCGGCTTGGCTGACCGCCGAAGATGTTGGCCGGGAGCTGGATGCCGGCGTCGGTGATCTTTTGCATATACTTCGGGCGCAGGCCGGTGGGCCGCACGTGACCGATGATCTTCCCATTGGAGTCGATGCCCGTCTGCTCATAGAGGAAGATGTCCTGCAGGACCACGGTGTCGCCCTCCATGCCCTGCACCTCTGTCACGTAGGTGACACGCCGGCTGCCGTCTCGCAGACGCTCCTGTTGCACGATGAGCTGCAGGGCGGAGGCGACCTGTTGCCGGATAGCCCGCACCGGCAGGTCCATGCCCGCCATGAGCACCAGCACCTCCAGACGGCCAAGGGCGTCCTTGGGGGTGTTGGCATGCAGCGTGGTCAGGGAACCGTCGTGGCCGGTGTTCATAGCCTGGATCATGTCCAGCGCTTCACCGCCGCGGCACTCGCCCACGACGATGCGGTCGGGGCGCATCCGGAGGGTGTTCATCACCAGGTCCCGGATGGTAACGGCTCCCTTGCCCTCGATGTTGGCCTTGCGGCTCTCCAGGCGGACCCAGTGGATCTGCTGGAGCTGGAGCTCCGCGGCGTCTTCTATGGTGATGATGCGTTCGTCCTCCGGGATAAAGGAGGAAAGGACGTTGAGCAGCGTCGTCTTACCGGAGCCGGTGCCGCCGGACACCACGATGTTGAACCGGGCGACCACGCAGGCCTGCAGAAACTCCGCCAGCTCCGGGGTGAGGCTGCCAAAGCGGATCAGATCGTCCACCGAGAGGGGCTTTTTGGAGAACTTCCGGATGGTGATGGTGGCGCCATCCAGGGCCAGAGGGGGGATGATCGCGTTGACGCGGGAGCCGTCGGGAAGGCGGGCGTCCACCAGGGGCGAGCTCTCATCGCAGCGCCGGCCCAGGGGAGACACAATGCGCTCAATGATCCGGCGCGCGTGGGCCTCGTCATCGAACTTGATGTCCGTCAACTCCAGCTTGCCCTTGCGCTCGCAGAAGACCCGGTTGGGTCCGTTGACCATCACCTCGGAGACGCTCTCGTCATCCAGCAGGGGCTGAATGGGGCCGAAGCCGATGATCTCCGCCAGCAACGCATCGAACAGGTTGATCCGCTCCGCGCGCGGAAGGAGCGTGTTCTCCTCCTCCATGATCTTGTCGAAGAGCTGCTGGACCACCTGGCGCACCTTATCTTTATCGTTTACATCCAGCTTGGGGTCCAGCTCTTTGATGAGGCGGCCCTGAACGCGGCCCTTCAGCTCCCGGATCCAGGCCTTGGAGCCGCGCGGCGCCCCCACCTCGGCCGTGGCTACGGCCGGCGTGGCCATAAGGCCGCGGCGTTCGGGTGGGGGCGGTGACGCGGGTGGGGGCGGTGGCGCGGCCGGCCGCTCCGGTGGGGCCTCGGGCGCTTCAGCGCCCTCCTCGCCCGGGCGTCCGCTGGGCGCAGCTCCTCGCCCTTCCAACCGTCTCAGCAGGGACATGGCTTCCTCCTTCCGGCATAACACGCGGCCACGGCCGCGTTGAGCATCGAAGCGGGGCTAGCGCCCACCCACGGGCCGCTGCAAGCCGAAGCGAGCGACGATGTAGTCCATGGTGACCAAGTCAGTCCGCAGTACCTGCTCATCCCCCGCCGCCCGCAGCAGGAAGAAGGGGTTGAGGTTCTCCAGGAACTTCAGCACCACCGCCTCCTGGGGCGTGACCACAAAGATCAGGGTGCTGCTGGCGGCTTTGGCCTCTTCCGTCTGGCTGAGGTCACCGATGGCTTTGATCTCCATATTGGAGAAGATGAGAGCGATCTGGTCGCCGGCCACCCCCGCCGTCTTGACATAGATGTCCACCTTGTCGCCCGGCCGCAGGATGCCGGCGCTGACCAGCTTGGCGGCTTCTGGGTAGTCCACGGCCACCATCACCCGGCCCCGGTCTAGGGTGAACGCGGCGTCCACCAGCTTGGCAGGCGCCGGTTTGGCGCCGCCGATGCCCGGCCCGGCCGCGGCCGCGGGCGCGGGCTGCGTGGTAGGCGGGACCTCTCCCGGCTTGCCCGTGGTGGCCAGGTGATTACCCAGGACGGGCGTGCGGGCCCGAATCTTCTCCTTGGCGAACTTGCCCACCACCTCTTCCAGCTTCAAGACTGCCCCCGGAGGGATGACCTCTTCGGGCATCTTGACCACTTGAACCTGGGTCTCGGTGATGATAGTCCGCTCTGAGATGTCGGCCCGGGCTACCACCACCTCTTTGGTCGGGATGGGTGCGGCCGGCGCAGTGGCGGTAGAGGCGATAAAAAACACGATGCCCCCGGCGAGGAGCGCGAGCACTACGCCGAAGGCCATGAGCATTGTGCCGCCACGCTTGCGTCCCATGTGGAGCCGCTCCTCTACTGGTGGTCGCAGAAGGTTACGTCAACCCAGCCTCATTCTACAAGTGGTGACCCAAGGGGTCAAGCGAAGGGTGGGGCGGCGATCCCTTCACACGACCCTCAGTGACGCCAACGGAGAGGGGACCCTTACACGATCCCCATGCCTAGTGTGGTGTCCCCGAAGAACGCCCCGAATGTCATTGCGAGAAGCCAGAGGCGACCCTTCGGCAGGCTCAGGACAAGCTCCGCAATCCGGGGTGGGGGCATGGCCGGCTTCCCACCCCCAGATTGCCACGCCCTCCTTCGTCGGGCTCGCAACGACAGTCCGGCCAGGCTTTGTCAACGAACTTCGAAGACACCACACTAGCACCTACTTTCGGAAAAGAGCGTTATAATCAGCCGCTCGTGGCGAGCCTAGTTTACCCTGCGCCCGCCGAAGGGAACCATGAGCGGCTCACCCTGAGCTTGTCGAAGGGTGAGCGGGATTGGGCTAGGCTTTGTGACGCTGATTTATGATAGTAGGTACTAGATAGTATTGGACACTGTGCTGAAAATGCTCCCCGTCTGTGGCCCTAGTATGATCAGGATAGCAATAACGATCACGCTGGCGAGAAAGATCAGGAGCCCGTACTCGATCATCCCCTGACCCGAAGCGCAGCGCCACTCGTTGACCAGCCGGTCGTAGGTCGCCCCTCCGGGGAACAGTCTTGACCTGCTCAAGGATCGTCAACCTTTCTGTCGCCTGCTCTTCACAGCTACATCCGCCAACTGCTAATGAAAGCACAGCAAGGAGCCGACGAATCAGCTCCTTGCCGTGCTTTCTGGGTCTCGCCAGCACCTTTAGATGGACGACGTAATGCCGCTGAAGATGCTGCCGATCTGCGGCCCTAACAGGACCAGAATCGCGATGACCACGATGGCCACGAGGAAGATAATCAAGCCGTACTCGACCAGGCCTTGACCTTCCTCACGCACTAGCCACTTCTGCACGCCTCATTGCCTCCTTTCCGTCCATGTAGAGACGGGAGAAGCGTGCAGGCAATCCGAGGATCAACTCGCTGGATAAACAGAAACGCGTGCCCACAACGTCACTCCATCTCTCGCGCCCATTGTAACCCGGCTCAGGCGCGTGTCAAGTGATCTTCATCACTCCGCCTAGTTACGCATGAACCGCAACACCTCAAACGTACCAATGCCTCCATTTGTTTCATCCTCAGGAGGCGCCCGCCAGGCCACCTCAGCCCCCGGAGTGTTCCGTAGCCGCTCGTAGAGCTGTGGCAACCATCCGGGCAAGAGGGCCACATGCGTCACCTCCTTCGCTTCCAGCACCACCAGGATGCGCTTCACGTCCCGGGGCGCGGTGACCAGCTCCGGACTGGCCAGCCCTGCGATGTCTACCAGCCGCCGTCCAGAGAAGTAGCTGACCGCCCCAATGTCGTGGGTGGCCACCACCGCATTGGACGGCGTATGCGACTGCAGCCAGAGCGCGGCCTGCACCTGCTGCTGGGCGATGGTGCGCACGTTCTGCCCGTAGACCTGCGCACCCCGGACCCACGAGACCAGGAGGAGGGCTCCGGCGATGACGAGGGTCGCCCTGGGCAGCAACCGGAAGGGCAGCCGCTCCAGGAGCAGGCGTGCGCCCTCCAATCCGTAGAGGCCCACCAGCGGAATGACGGCAAAGAGATACCGACCGTGATGGTACAGCGCCGGCAACCACACCATGTAGAGCAACAGCAGCACCACCCCCCAGAGGAGCGGCAGCGGCCAGGCCGGGGCCAGGCCGGGGAACCGCCGGGCCAGGCCGTAGGCCACGCCAGGGTAAGCCAGGAGGAGTGGTCCCCGGGCCAGGGTGAGCAGCGCCCCGCCCAGGTACCCGGCCCAGGAGAGGAGATCCCGCTCCACGCCGTAGGCGGCGTGCTTGGCCAAAAAGGTGGCAGGCAGCGGCCCCCCACTCAACGCTAGGTTCGCCAGTGCGCCCGGCAACAGCACCGCGCCCAGGGCAAGGCCCACTGGCGCCAGTGAGGCCCAACGCCGCCCTCGCTTCACCACCAGCTCCCAGCCGGCCACCAGCAGCCCCAGCGCCAGCCCTTCCGGACGGGTCAGGGTGGCCAGACCGAGCCAGACCCCCAGCCACCAGGGCCGGTCGAGGCCACGCTGCGCGTATTCCCGCAGCGCGCCCACCGTCAGCGCCGCAAAGAGGAGGGTCTCCATCCCTGAGAAGGCTGCCCACACCAGGTGCCACTCCAAGAGCACCAGCAGGCCCGCAAGCCAGGGTGTTGGAGACGCCTGGGGCAGCAGCGCTCGGCCCAGCCGCAGCGTCTCCCAGGCTAGCAAGACGAGCGAGGCCAAGCCTAGGAGATAAGCCCACAGCAAGGGTGCGAGACCCAGGAGATAGCCCACCGCGAGGAGGAGGGTCCAGAGCAGCGATGTAGACGCCGCCACCGGTTCGCCGGGGTTGACCGCGAGCTGGCCGGAGGCCGCCAGGCTCCGGGCCAGCGTCTGGTGGATCCAGGAGTCGTCCAGAGGGAAGCCCAGACCACCGCTGACCACCCAGCCAGAAAGGAGATACAGCGCTGCGTCCAGCATCAGCATCCCGGCTGCCATCAGCGCCACCTGCTTCGCGAGGAGCCCGGGTGATGTCACCCTACCCAGTATCGCTGCGTGTAAAGCATCGCCGCCAGGAACAGCAGCACCGTAGACACGATGCTGTAGCCATAATGAAAGACTTTATGCTCGCCCCAAACTCCGAAGGCGACGTAGGCCGGGACTATCGGCGCCAGGTAGCGGATCATGGTGCCCGTTCCTACAGGCAGGGTCAGGCTCAGAAAATAGGCTAGCGTCGCCAGACAAAAGACCCCTTCAGTATACTGGCCTCTCCTCAACAGCCATGCGGTCGCAGCGACGAAGAGCAGGCTCGCGGCCGCTCCAATCCACGCCCCACCGTATTTGATGCCATCCTGCGGAGTGAAGTAGTAAGATAGCGCAGACCCCACGGCTTCCGGTGGGCGCTCCAGCACTGGCGTCCACGCCTGGTCCCAGAGCTGGAGGGGGCGAATGAAAGCCAGGGGGTCTCCCACGCTGACCCAGAGCAGGCCCAAAAAGAAGAAAAATCCACCCCCGGTGAGCGCTCCGGCCAGCGCGGGTCGCCACAGACGCCGCGGGGAGAAACCGTAAGCCCTTACTCCTTCGACCAGCAGGGGCGCTACGAGGAGGACTCCCTGGCCGCGAGCGAGGGCGGCCAGGAAGCCCATCCCACCCGCCAGCGGCCAGCGGCGCCGGCGCAGCAGCTCCAGGGTCAGGACACTAAACAGAACCAGTAAGGCTTCCGCGTAGAGGGCGCTATAGAAGAAGGCCCCAGGGAACACGGCTAGGTACCAGATGCTGCGGTAGGCCACTTCCCTGCCGTACTGCTCCTCTACGCTGCGGAATAGGAGTGCCAGGGATAGGAACAGGGCCAGATTCGACAGGGCCACGCCCGCGTAGACCAGGCCGTCCGCTCCTGCCCAGCCACCCAGGACTCGCATGAGCCCGGGATAAAGAGGCCAGCGGGTAGAGATCAATCGGTGATCGGGGTCGATCCGGTAACCCCTTTGCGCCACATCCAGGTAGTGAATGCCATCCCATCGAACCAGGGAGTCGATGATCCTGGGAGTGCCGGTTTCAACGAAGTATTCTGGCGTTCTGAGGATGACTTGCTCCGGGAGAACGGCCGGGGCTATCCACACCGCAGCCAGGATCACCGCCCGGGACGCCAGAAACGCCATTGCCGCCGCGGCCAAGGCGCGCCGGAAGGAAGCAGCAGCTCCCCCCAGGAGCAGCCCTCGCCAAGCGGACTGGACTACCACTTGGGGCAGGCGGTACTCAGGCTGGGGCACGTTCAGTCATCCCTCATCGGACACGCACAACTTCAAGACTACCGCTTCTGGTATGTGCGCACTATGATGCCGCGCACATCCTCTTCTCCCAGGCGCCGGTACGCTCTGTCAAACGCTTCGGCCACAGCGCGCTGGTACTCCACGCTGTGATCAAGCGCTACTACCAGGAAGAAGCGCTGCGCCCCCGCCAGCGCTTCTTCCGGCGTCAGCGGCGACACAGCCAGAGCCTCGTAGGTGGAGCGGGCGCGCGCCGTCCGCTGGAAGTACTCCGGATCGCCCAGCAGCAGGCGGTTAGGCAGCTCCGGCGCATAGAGCAGGAAGGGGAGCAGGCTACCATCGCTGGTGTGCAGCACCGGCTCCCCGGGCTGCCACTGGCGCAGGAGGACCTGCGCCGCCTCCCGCTGGGGCGGTTTGCCGTAGGCTGGCTCGCCGTACCAGTGGCCCAGGCCCCAGGCGCCTACCACCAGCAGCACGCCCCCCAGGGCCCACCCCAACCATCGGGGATGCGTGCGCAGCGTCGCCCACCCCAGCAGGATATACACCGGGAAGGCCGCGCCCAGGGCCACCCGCTCCAGGTAGAGGGGCCGCAGCAGAGAGGCCGCCAGCAACGCCAGCAGGGGCAACAGCGCCCAGACCCAGAGGAGGCCCAGCCACGCTACCCGTCGCCTAAACCCCGCGGCCGCCGTCAGCGCCAGGGCCAGCAGCACTGCCCCCAGGCCCAGGGGTAAGAGAACCGGACCCGGAAAGGTCCCGGCGAAGAAAAGATAGAAGCTGGCCAGGGGACTCAGGAAACTGGGGGGACTGTACCAGAATGAAGCCAGCACCTGCTGGGTCTGTCCCACCAGCACCACCATCCAGGGCAGGTACAGCGCCAGCCCAGCCAGCAGCGCCAGCAGGGGGGCCTGTAGGCGAGCTGACCGCCGTCTCGCCTGAAGCACAGCCCAGAAGAGCAGGCTGGCAGAGGGCAACCATCCCAGCGCGTGGGTATAGAGCGCCAGCGCGGTCCCTGCCCCGTAGAGCGCCCATCCGGCCCCCTCCCCCCGCTGCCAACCCCGAAGAAAGCCGTAGACCGCCAGCAACGACCACAGCCCCAGCAGGGCGTACATCCGCACCTCCTGGCTGTAGTAGAGGTGATAGGGCGATACCGCGGTGTAGAGCGCAGCGGCCGCGGCCACCGGCCCATCGCTCAGGCGCTGCGCCACGGCCCACACCAGGGCCACGGAGAGGACCCCGGCCAGCACCGAGAGGAAGCGGGGATAGAAGTCTACCGGCGGGCCGACGCCCCACAGGTGGAGAAGCCAGTAGAAGAGGGGCGGCATTGTGTCCAGCGCCGTGCGGCCAGGGATCTCCCCCAGCGGCTGGCGGGCCAGGAGCAGGCTGAAGGCCTCGTCGTACCAGAGGCTCTGGCCGCCCAGGTTCACCATGCGGAGGAGGAAGGCCAGCAGCACCACGCCGCCCGCGGCGCTCCGCCAGAGCGCGTCGCCGGAGGGCGCAGGCGGCAGCGATGGCGTTGGAGCCAGCGCTACCTCCCCGGACGCTATGGCTCCACGCGATAGATCCACACGCCCTCCGCCTCGTACACCAGCCGGAAGGGGGCGCTGTCCTGAGCCTGCCGAGGGGCGCCGCCCTCTTCCTGGAAGGCAGCCGGGTACCTCCCGAAGCTACCGAAGCCAACCACGTGGTCCACGCCATACCGCTGGGCCACCTGAAATGCCACCTCCGGAGAGTCGCTCACCGGCAGCATGACCGCTGGCAGGCCGCTGGCGTAGTGCAGGCTGTGCGGCTGGGTGGTCATCACCACGCGCGCCCCCTGCTCCCGCAGCCACTGGCCTACCAGGTCGAACTGCTCGCCCCAGCGGCCGTGCATCTCGGCCGCAGTGGCCGTGGCCAGCCCGAACTGCACCAGGGTCAGCGCAAAGGCAGCGATGCCCAGCAGAATGGGCATGAAGTCCGGGTCTTCGAAGAGCCGCTGCCCCAGCACCCGGCCGAACCGCTGTAGGCCAACCACGGCCAGCAGCGTTATCAGGGGGAGCACAGCCCCCACCGAGTGGTAGAAGGCGCCGTAGATGGTGACGACCGGGAAAAGGAGGGCGCCGGCCAGGAGCAGGGCCAGGGCGAAGGCCCCGCCCAGCGCTACCACGGGAGCTGTGCGCAGCGACGCAAAACCCACCAGCGCCAGGGGCGCAATGGGGAAGAGGGACTGCAACAGCAGCACGAAGAGGTTGTGCCCCAGCCCCTCCAAGCGCAGGCCCAACAGGCGCCCTGCATCGGGCGGGGGGAACCCGGTCCAGAAGCTGTCGCCGCCGTAGTGAAAGAGGGTGGGGTAGTCGGGAAGCAGGGCCAGCGCCAGGCCAGAGGTGGGAAAGGCTGACCCGAAGGTCACGGCGTTCCGGGCCAACCAGGGCGCCACCACCACCGCCGCTCCCAGGAGCAGCGCCCCCGTCCGGCGCCATCGGGCCTCGGGGGAAGCCAGCCATGTCCAGATAGTGAGCGCCACCAGGAGGAGCAGGCCGTCGCTACGGGCCAGGTAGGCCAGCCCGCCCACCAGACCCACCTGCGCAGCGGCGCCGGCGCTCCGGCGGGGCCTGGTCCCCGCCAGGAGCAGGGCCAGCGCGCCCAGCAGCCCAAAGTAGACGGAGCTATCGGCGGTGACCGCTTGGTAGACCAGCAGGGGGTTGAAGGCCACCAGCACCGCCACGAAGGAGGCGGTGGCCCGCCAGGGGCCCCGGGGCGACAGGGCCTGCCGGGCCGTCTGCCACGCCACCAGCACCAGCAGCGACCCCACCATCGCGCCCACCACCTGCGCCAGCTTGAAGCTGCTCCCCAGGAGCGCAAAGAAGGGGGCCAGCGCCAGGGACGCCAGGGGCATCCAGTGCTCGTTGCTGGGGTGGGTGACCTGGGAGAAAGGCTGGTCCTGAGCCTGGCCGAAGGGCGCCTGGTAGCTCCAGATGGCGTCGATGACCAGGCCGCGCCCCTGCGCCAGGTTCTCGGCCACCTTCAGGTAGAAAGCCGGGTCGTCCAGCGCGGGGAAGGGCAGCACGCTGGCCTCCACCAGCCGCACCACCAGCCCGGCGGCCACCAGCGCGGCGGGGATGGCGCGGTCCAGAATGGCCAGGGCCTCGCCCTCCCGGGTGACCACCGCCGCGCTCACCTACGGCTCCCGCCGGTACAGGTAGAGGGACACATCGCCGATGTGGGCCTGGAGGGCGCCGGGGGACCGTGCGTCCAGCGCGGCCTTGTTCGGCAGTGGTCTGCCCGCGGCCGCAGCCTCCGCCAGCGCGCGGTCGAAGGCCACGAACCACAGCCGGCGGTGGCCCCTGGCTGCTTCCTCCGGCGTGGTGGGAGAGAGGCCCAGCACCCGCGTCGTCCCCGGCGCGAGGGTGTCGTTGGGGGAGCCGGGGGGGTCCGCCACGTAGCTCTGGGGCAGGCCAGGCGCGAAGTAATAGGCTGGAAAGAAGCTGAGCTTGTTGTCGTGGAGCACCATGTCGCCGGGGCGTACCTCCTGGGCCAGGTACCGGGCCACCTCACCCAGGGGCGAGCGCGGGAACGACTGGTACTGCCACTGGTATACGTTGGCCACCAGCATGCCCAACAGCAGCAAGGCGCCCAGCGCCCACGCCACCGGACGAAGGGGCAGCCACCGCAGGGCCGCGGCCAGCAGCAGGTAGTAGGCCGCCGCCGCGGCCAGCGCAGCCCGCTCCACGTAGATGGGCCGCACCTGGGAGACCAGGTATATCAGCGCCAGGGGCGCCAGCGCCAGGACCAGCAGCGCGAGAAGGCCGGCCCGCTCCCCCAGCGCTGCCAACCAGCGCCGGCGCAGCTCCACGGCGGTGACCGTGACCAGCAGCAGCGAGAGGAAGGCCGCCGGGCCTAGCCATCCCGCCGGCAGGGGCAGGTGGAAGTGAAAGACGATGGCCGTACGCACCAACTCCGTCGGCCCTGGCGTAGGGATCCAGAAAGCCCGGGTCACCTTCTCTACCTGTCCCGGCAGGTAGACGAGCCACGGGAGGAACCCCAGCCCCAGCGCCGCGTTGGCCGCCAGCAACGTCCCGACACCCGCCTGAAGGGGGGCTGCGCGCTTCAGCAGGTAGCTGCCGACGAACAGCAGGTCCAGGGTGGCCACCAGCAGGAAGGCCAGCGGGTGCACGTACAGCGCCAGCCCTGTCGCGAGGGTCGCCAGGGCCAGAGAGCGTCGTCCTCCATCTTGCAGCCAGGCCAGGAAGAAGGTGGCCGCCAGCAGCGCCAGCAGCGCCAGCAGCGCGTACATGCGGGTGTAGTGGCTGTAGAAGACGTGGAAGGGCGAGAGGGCCAGGATGGCCGTGCCCAGCAGCGCCGTCCCCTCTCCCAGCAGGCGGCGGCCCAGGACGTAGAGCGCCGGCAGGCTCAGCACCCCCAGGATGGTGGAGAGATAGCGAGCCATGAAGAGGCTGCTGCCCTCCCCGTGCCACAGCCGCAGCAGCCAGTAATAGAGGGGCGGCATGGTGTCGGCCGCGGTGGCCTCCACGATCCGGCCAAAGTCCTGGCGGGCAAAGAGGATGCTGATGACCTCGTCGTACTCCAGTTGCTGGTTCGGACTGGGCAGCCGTAGCAGCAGCGCCAACAGGCACAGGGAGCAAGCCAGGAGCATGGCGCCCTGGCCTCCCGAGGCCCGGTACAACGCCGAGGCCATCGCCTCGGGCCGTCGAGCCAGGATGGCGCCCCCGGCGCCGGTCACCGCCGGTGGCTCCTACCGCAGCCGGTAGAGGGCATAGCCTTTGCCCGCCACGGCAGAGGCCGGCTGGGCCAGCGTCTCCGGCAGGGGCGGGCCGTAGAGGCGGTCCAGGTAGCGGGCCTCGAAGCGGGCCAGCTCCACGATGTGAGCCGGCTCCATCTCCACGTTGGGCGGCTCGGAGAAGTGGCGCAGGCCGCCGCCATACAGTAGTACGTGGCTGTACCCCTCGCGGCGCAGCTCCTGGTACACGCCGTCCACGGAGCCGTACTGGCGCAGCAGGTCGCGCCAGTTGTAGAGGAGCGCGTCGGGCTGGCAGGCGCCCCCGCAGAGGTAGGTCCGAGGCTCCCATAGGAAGAGGACCCGGGCGCCGGGTGAAAGCTCCCCGTTGAGGAACATCAGCGCTCGGTAGTGATCTCCCAGGTGGCGCTCCAGGTAGGTGGCCCGGCTCTCGGCGCCCAGGAGATAGGGCAGCGGCGGGTCTGCGACCCATTCCAGGCCCAGGCGCAGCACCGTCAAGCCCAGCACCAGCAGCACCGTCGCCTCCAGGACGCGGTGCACCCGCACCGGCGTCGCCGCCAGACGCGGACTCTCCGCCAGCCCACCTGCCAGCGCCGCCGCCAGGAAGGGCATGGCCGGCAGCAGCAGCCGCCCCTGCACCAGCAGCGCCGACTGCGCCGCCCCGTACAGCCACACCCCGAAGAGGATCGCCGTCACCACGAGCGCCTGGGAGACCCACGTGCGCAGTGGAACCAAGGCCAGGAGGGGCAACAGGGCCAGGAACAGGGGGCCCATCGTCGCGTCGTAGAAGGCGCTGCCCTCCGTACCCAGCACCGTCAGCTCCCAGGGCGCGCTCAGGAGCCGGAGCGGTTCCGTGACGAGCCCCGTGCCCGGCCGGGAGAACCACTCCGCGCGCCAGGTGTCCCAGCGCCACCCGCCGAAGAAGAAGGGATAGGCGGGGTTGCCGGTCAGCACCCAGTTCTTCAGGTACCAGGGGCTGGCCGCGGCCGCCAGGGGGCCGGCCCACAGGCCGAGAGCATGCCAGCCCCCCAGCCCCGCCTGTTCGGTAGGCAAGGCTGGGTCGTCCCTCCGACGGTCGCGCGTCATGTGCCACAGTAACAGCACGCCCAGCGCGAGGGCCAGGAAGACCCCGGTGTACTTGGTGGCCAGAGCCCAGCCGCACAGGCAGCCGGAGAGCGCCAGCCAGCGCCCGCTACCCGTTTCCAAGGCCCGGTGCAGCGCCCAGAAGGCCAGGAAGCCGTAGGTCAGCAGCCCCCACTCGACGTAGGCCTCTGTCGCTAGCGATAGCAGGCTGGTGGCGGAAGCCAGCAGAGCCAGCGCGTACCAGCCCGCCCGGCGATCCTGGTAGCGGGCCAGAAAGCCCCATACTGCCAGGGCGCCGAGAGCCGCCAGGACCAGGTGCATGGCCTGGGCCGACACGTCGCCCCGCACCAGCAGCGCCGCGGCGTAGAGCTGCTCCACCAGCGAGGGGAAGTAGAAGTAGGGCACGTCGATGCCGCCCAAGATGCGGCCCGCCTGGAGGTGCTGCTGCGGAGCCGTGAGGTGGTACACCAGGCTGTCCCAGGCCACGGGCGGCGCCAGGGCCTTCGTCAGCGTCAGCGCCGCGGCGCCGGCCAGCAGGCCCTGGAGGGCCAGCGCCGTCCCGTCCCGTGCATCTGGGGCCGCCTGCTGCCGCGGTTGTATCACCTGCCGCCGGAGTATCCGCCAGAGCCCCACGACGCCCACCAGGGAGAGGACGTTCAGGAGCAGCAGAGCCGGTAGCGGAGAGAGCCCGCCGGCCAGGCCCAGGAAGAAGACGGTTGTGGCCAACGCCGCAAGCCCCAGCGCTCCGCCAAAGGCCGTGTGCTCCACTGGCCCCAGATCAGGCTCGTCCAGCAGACGGTCCAGCAGCAGGGAGCCGACGCCGAGGCCCAGGAGGGCCAGCCACAGCGCCACGCCCAGGTCCAGAACGGCGCTGGCCAGGGCCGCCGGTGACCAGCCCTCTCGCAGCGGCTCCCAGAGGCCGCCGGCCTGGGACAGTTGGTCCGGCAGAGGCTTGTGCACTGCGTAGTAGGCGGCCAGCACCACCGCAATCCAGGCCACCAGCGCCAGAGGCGCCACGAGCCGGCGCTGGGTCAGGCCAGCAGCCACCAGCGCAGGGGAATCGCTGGTCATGGTAGGACTCTGAAGAGCCGCGTCGGCCCGATCCATTCCACGTGCTCCAGGCGCGGGGAGCGCTCATCCCCCACATAGAGGGCACGCAGTGCGGGAGCGTGGGCAGGCTCCAGGGCCACGTACGCCACCCCGTACCGGTCGGCGGCAGCCAGCAGCGCCTGCACGCCGTTGCTGGGCGTGGCAACCGCGCTCCGCCCGCTGACATAGTGATAGGCCGGCGGGTCCGTGACCATTACCGGGGCTGCGCCCACTCCTCGCTCATTCAGCCTCCGCGCCAGCTCCTGATACGCCTGGTACTCCCGGTCCCAGGCGCTCGCATTATACAGGAGGAAGGCCAGGGCCAGGGCGAGGCTGGCGCCCACCGCCACCAGGATGAACCCCCGCCAGGCGCGGCGGACGTCCCAGCCCGGCAGACGGCGCGCGGTCGCAGCCACGGCGACTTGCAGGCCCAGCGCCGCGACCACTCCGGTCCACGGGAGCAGCGCGACGCCTGAGTGACGCATGCTCCCCCTGGCGCCCGGGAAGGTGAACAGGAAGGTGAGGGTGAGGTAGAGTAGGCATGTGTACCAGAGGAAGGGCCACAGGCGCGCATCGCGACGGCAGCGCCATATCCCCAGGAGGCCCAGAGGCGCCAGCATGAACCCGGCGCCGTAGAGCACCACTAGGTTCTCGCCCAAGGCCGCCAGCTTGGACAGCAGGATGGGGCCGGCCCCCCAGGAGAGGTAGGTCCCAAGGGTATGCGCCTGCCCGTAACCAAAGAGATCATTGTACTCCCGGAAAAAGAGCGTGGCAGCCGTGCCCGGCGGCAGCGGCGAGCCGGTGAGCGCCCAGACTCGCCAGGCCCAGGGGCCCAGCAGCAGCAGGTAACCGGCGGCCGCCGCCAGCCCAAAGGCTCGCCACCCTCGCGAGCGAGCAACCACCGTCGCCGCCAGCACCGCCAGCACCGTCAGAAAGCCGTCGGCCCGAGTGAGGTGAGCTGCGCCCGCAGCCACTCCGGCCATCAGCCCCAGGCCCCAGGGGGCGACCCGGCCACGCGGTGCGTCCACCGCCCGCCCGCTGGCTCCCTCGCTCTGGGAACGATCCTGGGCCAGCAGACGCGCCCCTGCCCACAGGCCGATAGTGGTACTCACTGCGAAGAGCCCGAAGCCGTCCACCGCGGTCCAGTAGAGGAAGTAGAAACCGCCGAACAGGGTCAGGGCGGCGGCGGCGAGGGCCAGCCCCCGGTCCCGCCAGAGGTCCCATACAGCCCAGGCGGCCGCCACCGGCGCCAGGGACGCCACCAGCGCCAGCGGCGCCTGGGCCGCCCGGAACCCCGGCCCGAAGACGGCCATGGACGCCCCGGCCACCAGGGAGGTCAGGGGCATCCAGTAGAGGTTGCTGGGATGGGAGACGGCCTCCGGAGGAGAGAGGTAGCTCCAGACCAGGTCCTCCACCAGCCCCCGGCCCGCCGCGAGGTTGGCCGCCACGTGGTAGTAATAGTAGGCGTCAAAGTAGCCCGGCTGGCGGAACAGCGCGGCCGCCGCGGCCACTGTGGCCAGGCTCACGGCCCACAGGAGGAACAGCAGCCGGGCGCTCATTCCGCTTGGTGGCCTCAGGCCTGCCTGCTGCGCAAGCCCAGGCCCGCCAGGGCGGCCACGGTCCCCAGGGCCAGGCCCGATAGCGCGACGCCGATCTTGAAGCTCAGCGGATCGTACCAGAACTCCACCCGGTGGTCGCCGGGAGGCAACGCCACGGACCTGAAGGCTACGTTGGCAGGCCAGATGGGCGCCTCCTGCCCATCCAGGCTGGCCCGCCAGCCCGGATAGTAGGCGTCGGCCAGCACCAGCACGCCGCCCGAGGAGGAGACCTCCACCGCCACCCGCTGCGGCTCCTCTTCCACGATGCGCGCCGCGCCAGCCGCCCCGCCTACGAAGGGAAGCGCCTCCGTCGGCGCCTCCACCACCGCCTCGCGCCGGGGATCGAATCCCGCCGCGGTCAGGAGGGCCAGGGCCTCGTCCGGCCCGGAGGCGGTCACCGGCCAGGGCGCGACGTAGGCCCTGGGCGCGAGCGACTCCGACCGGTAGACGGCCACCGGGCCGCTGCGGCCACGGGGCCGCCAGCTCTGGCCAGGGGGATCGCCGTAGCTGAGGAGGAGATTCACCCGCATCAGCTCCAGGAGAGCCGGCGGCAGGCCCAGGGCTTCGGCCGCCTGCTGGACCCGCTGCGGGCGCTCCAGCCGCAGCGGGTCGTAGTTGTACGCCTCGGACAGCCGCTCCACGGCGGCCAGGTTGGGCATCAACGCCTCCCGGAGCTGCCACAGCTCCTGCCAGTCCGTTGGGGCAAATCGTTTGAAGCTAAAGTAGCGTTCCTGGCTCTCCTTGTACACGGCTTCTGTGGTGTAGGTGCGACCTCCGGACGCGGCTTCTCGCAGCGCCGCCACCGAGGGCGGCGTCTCCCCGCTGTAGAGGCGGACGTCGGTGGTGGGGTTCAGCCCGAACCCGAAGAGGAAGAGGTCCACGGCCACCAAGGCGAGGGCTGCCGGACGCCACCGGGCGTGCGGGAGGTTGGCGCGCGCCCGCAAGAGCAGTCCCGCCACCAGCAGCCACCCGCCCGCCGCCGCCACCGCCGTCGCTGCCGTGGACTGGAGGGCCTGGTCGAAGCCGCTGAGCACGAAGATCAGGGCCGCCAGCAGCATCCCCAGGGCCAGGGCGGTAGCCCAAAGCCCCAGCCTCCGGCCGCGGGCCGCGCCCCCGGCCTGGAGCGCGTCCCACCCCAGGCCGGCCAGCATCGCTCCTGCCAGCGTGTACCAGAGGCTGAAACGGGCCGGGGCCTGGAACAGCCCCCAACCCGGCAGCCGCTCGAAGAGCGCCGGAAAGATGGGGTTGTAGCGTCCCATGGCCAGGAACAGCGCCACCAGCGCCAGGGCCAGCCAGAACCACCGGCGGCGGTCCCGCGCGTAGCGGAGCCCCAGGAGCGCCAGCAGCAGAGGGAACACACCCAGGTAGATCACGCCCTCCCAGTAGGCGCCCGGTCCCCACCAGTCGCCGTTGGCCTGGCTTCCAAAGAAGTTCGGCGCCAGGGCGCCCAGTAGCTGTCCGGGCCACAGGGAGTAGCCCGTAGCGAAGTCGTAGGCGGCGCCGCCCTGGCGCACCGACTCGCGCGCGATCTCCCAGCCCGGCACGAGCTGCACCGCCGCCAGGGCAACGCCCAGGGTCATGCCCGCCAGGGCCCGCCAGGCGCGCCGGACGGCCGAGCCGATACGGGACGTGGGCGTTGCGCCTGAGGCCCCGTGAGCAGCGTCATCACCAGTCAAGACTCGGTAGCCCAGGTACAGCGCCCCTGCCACCAGGCTGTAGTAGGCGAGCTGGATGTGCCCCGCTAGCAGCAGCATGCCGGTGGCCCCGGCCAAGGCCACCATCCAGAGCAACCGGCTCCCTCCCGGCTGAGCAGATGCCCGCAGGCAACCCTCCAGCGCCAGGAAGAGCGCCGGTAGCCAGGCCACCGCCGCGGTGATGCTGAGGAATCCCGCCCGGGCCACGAGATAGCCGCTGAACATGAAGGTGAGGGCCGAGACCAGCGCCCCGGAGCGGCTGAGTCCGGTATGCCGCCCGAAACCGTAGGTGAACCAGCCGGCCAGGAAGACGTGGAGGAGCACCGTGGCGGTCATGGCCCGCTCGATCGGTAGCAGGAAGTAGACGAGGTTCAGGGGGTAGAACACTGCGCTCTGGAAGTTGGCCGCCAGGGGCGCACCGAAGCCGGCATAGGGGTTCCAGAGGGGCGCCCGGCCACTCAGGTACTCCTGCACGGCCAGGGTGCGCCAGGGGAAGAACTGGAGGAGTGGGGTGCCCCAGTAGAGGACCTCGCCCAGGATGGTCAGCCGCCAGAAGAAGAGCGCCGCCAGCAGGGCCAGGAGCAGAGGGACGGCCAGTAGCCGTCCGGCCACGAGAGCGGGCCGCACCTAGCCTCCCGGGCTGCCCTGCGCTGCCACGGCGCCCACGGCCACCTGGGCGCAGGACGCCACCCGGTAGATAGCCACCGGGCCGCTCCGGAAGGCCGCCGCCAGCCCCGGTTGCGTTGCGGGGTCCCAGTCGCCCAGGCGGCGCTCCAGCGGGCCGGCGTAGACCAGGCTGATCCCCACCTCTCGCAGGAAGTCGCAGCGGGCTGCCGGGAGCGTCTCGGCCCGGTAGAACTCCTGCGCCCGCTGCTGCTTGGCCGCCGCATCCATGGTCTCGAAGGGGTGGCCCCAATAGACCCTGGCGCTGCTCCAGGCCGGGATCAGATTGCCTACGGTGGGAGAGGCCAGCACCAGGTCTGTGGCCATGGTGCCGGTCCCCAGCCAGGCCAGCGCGGCGACGTCGTCCCGAGGGAGGTAGAAGGGCTCCCGGACCACCGCGGCGCCCAGCACCGACGCGCCGGCCAGCATGAGGCTCCCCACTGCCGAGAAGCCGATGGCGCCGGCCCGCGCCAAGGCCCCGGCCCGCTGGCCGAGGTGGGCCAGCAGCGCCCCGTGGAGCCCCACCGCAGCCAGCACGCTCACGGGGATGTGATAGCCCTCGCTGAGGCGGCGCTGGTAGGGCACGGGCGCGTAGAGCAGCAGCGCCCCCACGCAACCCCAGACCACCAGCAACAGCACGCCCTCGGGCGTGACCAGGCCGCGGTGTCCTGATCCCGCGGTGTCCTGAGCTTGTCGAAGGGTCGAAGGGCGGTCCTGGCGTCGCAGCAGCAGCCAGAGGCCCACCAGGGCCAGGGGCGCCAGCAGGCCGTAGCCGGCCAGGTAGCTCCAGGGTGGGGGCGAGGGCGTGTAGTTCTGCGCCGTCCACTGCGCCAGCACCGGGTCGGTGTAGAGCGGGCCGGCCAGCGCCAGGAGCAGCGCCCCGGGTGGCAGCACCAGCAAAAGCAGCGAGGGTCGCAGCGCCGGGCGCTGGATGTGCCTTCCGCGGGCCACGAGCAGCAGGCTCCAGGCCAAGCCCACCGTGGCCAGGGTCGCCATGAGGAAGGGCTGGAGCAGCGCCAGCGACCCGCCGGCCGCCCCGCCCAGGGCCATCCACCGCCAGCCCAGCTCCGGCCAGCTCGACAGCGCTACTAAGAAGACGAGGGCCAGCAGCCCGCTGGCCAGCGGAAAGTGGACGTTGCTGAAGAGGCTGTAGAAGGTGTTGGACTCCGGAATGGTGGCGTCGGCGGCCAGGTAGCCGAAGAAGCTGGTAAGCCAGGTAAGCCCACCGCCCAGGGCCAGGAGGAGGAACGCGGTCCGCCGCGCCTCCAATGAGACCACCACTCTGGCGATGAACCAGTAGCCCGCCCCCAGGAGAAAGAGGCCGGACAGGGCGCGGGCGGCATGGTAGACCACCGGTGGCGCCAGGCCGGTCAGCGCCACCAGCTTGCCCAGCAGCACGTACTGCGGAAAGATCGGCGCCGGCCCGTGGGGCTCCGAGGCGTAAGGGAGTCGCAGCAACCAGGCGCCTTCCGTGGCCTGGCGCATCTTGGCCAGGTAGGAGAAGTAGTCCTGGTGGTTGGCCAGCGCGCCGGTGAACGCGTAGCCGTCCGGCGTCAGCCACCAGCTCGCCAGGTAGGGCAGCAGGGAGAGGCCCACTACACCCCCGGCCCAGAGGGCTACCCAGGCGAGCTCGCCCCGGCGGGCCCGGTCCATGCTACGGCGGCTACCGGACGGGGCGTCCCTGGCTGGCGAAATAGCGCCAGGCGTCTCTATGAGGTTGCACGTTGTTCAAGACCACGCCCAGGATAGTGACGTTGACCCGCTGCAGCAACGCCTTGGCCCGCTGGGCGGCCTCTCGCTGCGTCACTCCGGCCTTGAGCACCAGGAGCAAGCCATCCACCTGGGGGGCTAGCACGGCGGCGTCGCCCACGGCCACTAGGGGCGGCGCATCCAGCAAGACGTAGTCCGCCTGGTTGCGGAGCTGCCGCAGGACCTCGGCCATGGCCGGCGCGGCCAGGAGCACCGCCGAGTCCGGGGGCTGTGGCCCGCTGGGAAGCACACGAAGCTGCGGTACTCCGGTCTCCCGCAGCGGCAGCCCGGGCGGGACGCCCTCCTGGAGCAGCGTGCTCAGCCCTGTCGCGTTGTCCAGCCCGAACAGGAGGTGCAGGCCAGGGCGCCTCATGTCGCAGTCCACCAGGGCAACACTGCGGCCCGTCTGGGCCAAGGCGACCGCCAGGTTGGCCAGGGTAGCCGTCTTCCCTTCGTCGTCTCGGGTACTCGTGGCCAGCAGGACTCGCACCGGCCGCTCAGGGTCCATGAAAGGCAGGGTGGCCCGGAGCTGGCGAAAGGCCTCGGCTTGGGGCGACTCTGGGCGGGACAGGGTGACCAGCGCCTCCTGCCCGGCGGCAGGCGGCGTGGCTCCGAGCGTGGCGGTGTCAGGCATCCTGCGCCGGGGCTGAGGGATTAGCCAGCGCCGGAGGCGCCACGCGGCGCGCGACGGCCTCCGGACGCAGGGCGGTCCGGTCTAGCAGGTCAGACGCAAATGCCGCGACGATCCCCACCAGGAACCCTAGCAGCCCAGCGGCGAGGGTGTTGGCCCCGGTCTGGGGGCGGAAGAGCACCGCCGGCGTGGCGTCATCGTAAGAGCGAACGTCCACCCGGTAGTCCGGAGGCGCCTGCTGCATGCGCTCGTGCTGGTCCCGCACGAACTCCTGAGTCAGGCGGCGGGCGACTTCCCGCGCCCGCTGGGGGTCGGGGTCATCCACGGTAAGATAGATAGCCAGGTGCTCCACGTTGCCACTGGCGGTCACTCTGCCCCGTAGCTCTTCCAGCGAGGCGCTCGGCCCCAGGCCCTCCCGCACCTTGCCCAGAAAATAGTCGGTGGTGAGGAGTTGCCCGTACTGCCGCACCACGCTCTGGCTGTAGTAGGTGGTGCCGTGATCGGGTCGGGCGGGCATGACGTAAAGCCGGGCGCTGGAGCGGTACACCCGCTCTTGCAGGCTGCTGAAGGCGTAGGCGGAGCCGGCGGCCAGGACAGTCAGGGCCAGGATGAGCCACCACCGCCGTGCCAGGATGCGCCAGTAACCTATGAGCTGCTCCACGGTTTATGTCCCGGGGGCTGCTGGCCAATCCCGGTGGGGGCAGCCTGGGTAAGGAGGGCGGGACGTAGTAAGATAGATGGTATGACTCCGCATGGAGCGGGTGAAGAGATTCGAACTCTCGACATCTTGCTTGGGAAGCAAGCGCTCTGCCGGCTGAGCTACACCCGCGTGACGCGCTAATCTTAGACAAGGGTACCTGCCTTGTCAACGACAGCTATCTCTATCTCCCAGCTCCTCACCGCCGCCGGGCTCATGCTGGGGGTGGCCGCCTGTAGCCCGGCAGCGGCCAGCGCGCCATCGCTCTATGATAGTCCCGGTGGGCGCCTCTTCCTGCGCCACTGCGCTGCATGCCACGGCGCCCGGGGTGAGGGGGGCGCCGGGCCACTGCTGAATGCCGCCGGGCACGCGCACCACCACACCGACGGGGAGCTGGCGACCGCCGTGACCGACGGCATTGCCCGCCCCGGCGCGCCCGTGGCCATGCCCGCCTGGGGGAATACCCTGAGCCCCCAGGAGGTTCGGCAGGTGCTGGAGTTCGTCAAGGGCCTGTGGACCGAGGAGCAGCGGCAGTTCCAGCAGGCCCTCTCTGCCCAGCGCTAGCCGCGGGTTGCATCCAGGGAGCCGAGCAAGATCATGCGTCTTCTGCGCAACATCGCCATGGGGCTAGTCATCCTGGTGTTCACCGTTCTCGCGATCCTGGTGGTCACCCACGAGGGACGGGTGGCCATCAAGACCCTCCTCCTCTTGCCAGAGGTGCTGCCCGCGGTCCCGCTCCGTCCCCTCTCCGCCCTCTCCACACCGCCGCTCCAGGAGGAAGCTCGCTACCCCTACACGGGTGGAGAGGCCGGCGGCACGCTCTTTCGTCCCACAGACGGCGGGCGCCACGGCGCGGTGATCCTGCTCCTGGGAGTAAACCCTAATCTGGACGACGAGACCCTCCTGCGGGTGGCCAACGGTCTCGCGCGTCAGGGTATCGTCGTGCTGTTGCCGCGGCCGGCGCAGCTCCTCCAGGGACGCATCTCCTACCAGGAGGTTGAGGCCCTCATCGGCGGCTTCCGCTTCCTCCAGGAGCAGCGCTTCGTGGACCCCAAGCGCATCGGCTTCGCCGGCTTCTGCGTCGGTTCCTCCCTCGCGCTCATCGCCGCCGGAGACGCTCGCATCAGCGGGGACGTGCGCTTCGTCAACTTTTTCGGGGGCTACTACTCCGCCCAGGACCTCCTGGCCGCCATGACCACCCGGCGCATCGCCCTGGACGGCGACAGCGCCCCCTGGGAGCCCAGCCAGGACGCACTGATCTGGTTCTACCAGCAGCTCATCTACAGCGTGCCTTCCGAGGCAGAGCAGAAGCTGCTGGAGCGCATCTTCGTGGCAGGCTACCAGCCCGCCCCGGGCGAAGTGGCCGGCCTGTCGCCCCAAGCCCGGTCGGTGTATCAGCTCCTGAGTAACCGGGACCCGGCGAGGACAGAGGAGCTCTACGAGGCGCTGCCCGAGGGGCTGAAAAACCTCCTGGCCCGCCTCTCTCCCAGCAACGCGCTGGAATGGATCCAGACCAAGGTCTATATTATGCACGACCGCCAGGATACCTACATCCCCTACGTGGAGTCGCGTCGGTTGCTGGCTGCCCTGGAGGATTACCCCCGCAAGCGTTACACCGAGTTCGAGCTGTTCCAGCACATGCACCCGCAGCGCCCCTTGGAGACCTGGGATTTTCTGCGGGAGGCGGCCAAGCTCTACTACCACCTCTACCTCTTGATGCTGGAGGTGGCCTGAGGGGACGCGACCGGGGTTCTGGCCTGGGGCCCGCCTCTGATCCTAAGGACATTGCGGCAGCGTTTCTGGACGCCGCCGCCGCGAAGGGATACTATGCAGCAATACTCGGCGAGCGCCCCGCGAGAACGCCGCACGCATTCCGACCGATCTCAGGAGCACTGCCATGGTAACAACGCCAACGGACCCGGTGTCCATCCTGCGGGACCTGGCGCGGCTCCCCACCACATCCTTCCACGAGGAGCAGGCGCTGGGCTACATCCGCCGCTCCCTGGAGGCGCACGGGATACCCTATGAGGTTGACCCCTACGGGGATATCCTCGCCCGGTACCGGCGGGGCGAGGCGGACCAACCCCTGGCCCTGGTGGCCCACACCGACCACCCCGGCTTCGAGGTGACCGAGGCCGCCGGAGACGGCTGCCGGGCCAGGCTCCTGGGCGGCGTCTTCCCGGAGTACCTGCACGCCGGCGTGCCGGTGCGGGTGTTCCACCAGGGGCAGAGCGTTGCCGGCGTGCTGACTGGCCCTTCCCAGACGAGTGGGGCAGGCGAGACCTTCTTCGACCTGCGCTGTGAGGAGCCGGTCGCGCCTGGGGACTGGGGCGTCTGGGAGATGGACGACTTTCGGGAGGACGGCGATTTGCTCCACCTGCGCGCCGCCGATGACCTGGCGGGCTGTGCGGTGACCCTGGCCACCCTGTTTGAGCTGCAACGGCGAGAGACGGACGGGGACGTTTATCTGGTGTTCACACGAGCGGAGGAGGTAGGGCTGCTGGGCGCGCTCCTGGTGGCACAGCAGGGCCTCTTGCCCCCCAACACCCTGGTGGTCTCCGTGGAATCCAGCCGCACGCTGCCCGGGGCCGAGATCGGCGGCGGGCCGGTTATCCGGGTCGGCGACGTCCGGCGCACCTTCCACCCCGAGGCGGAGGCCTACCTTCAGGCAGGCTGGGAGGCGCTCCGCCTGAGCGATCCCGGCGCGAAGGTGCAGCGCCAGCTCCTGAGTGGCGGCACTTGCGAGGCCACGGCCTTCGGTCTCTACGGCTACCGCACCACGGGGGTGGCGCTCCCCCTGGGAAACTACCACAACATGGGACCCGGCAGCAGGCTGGCGCCGGAGTGCATCCACCGGCGCGACCTGGCGGGGGCTGTGGCGCTGCTCACCCACACGGTCTCTGCGACCCGTTCGGGCATGGTGGACCCGCTGCGTGGCAGGTACGAGCAGACCCTGGAGCGTCATCGGCAGCGCCTGAAGACCTCAGCTCAGGGCTAAACACCCTCGACCAAACGCTCCTGCGAAACTCCCTGAAAAGCAGGGAGAGGCCCAGCAGGACCTCTCCCCGTCGGCAGCGCGTGGCCGCGTCGTGGCTACTTGTCCAGCCACACGTCCCGGTAGCGGATGTTGTTGTAGCCGGAGGGATGGGTCACGTAGTCCCGTACGAACTTCCAGGAGGCGCTGCGGCCCCTGCTCCACTGGGTGATGATCTTGGAGGCGGTGGGCACCGCCTTGCGCTCCATCTCGAGCACCAGGGCCTTGCGCTTGGCCGGGTCGATCTCCTGCGACTGCTTCTCGAAGAGCGCGTCCACCTCGGCAGTGCACAGGTGCGACCAGTTGCGCGGCGCCGTGCAGTTGTAGAACTCCCCGTACACCGCATCGGGGTCGTCCAGCGCAAAGCCGTGGCTCCAGGTCAGCAG
>JACPQN010000026.1 GCA_016190485.1 Chloroflexota bacterium | reverse complement strand
CCCTCGGGCTCCCTGGCAAAAGGGCTGCCGCCCTTCTGCACTTCCCGCGGGGCGCTGCCGAGGGTCGGCCTGCGGCGAAATCCCCTCATGCCTGAACAGATGCGTGTGGGGAGCGCGGCCCGACGCGAAGGAGGTCAGACGGCGGTGGGCAGATGCCTCCGGTAGAAGGCCAAGGTCTTGGCCCATGCGTCGCGGGCAGCTTCTCCACGGTAGATCTGCGGACGAGCGTCGCAGAAGAACGAGTGCGGCGCATCCGGATACGTGTAGACCTCGTGCAGAATGCGGTGCTGCTGGAGGGCCTGGCGGAGCTGGTTCACGGCATCGGGGAAGAGCCCTTGGTCGGCCTCGCCGTAGATGCCCAGCACGGGACCCTTGATGTTGGCCACCTGGTCTATGGGGTTGGGATTGCCGCCGTAGAACACCACCGCAGCTCCCACTCTGGGGCTTTTGCAGGCGGTGAGGAGCGAAAGTCCTCCGCCCATGCAGAAGCCAATGACGCCTACCCGGTCGCCTGCCACGTAGCCTGAGGTCAGGAGGTAGTCCAGTGCGGAGGTGATCTCTACCGTGGCCCGCTCCCGGTCCATCTCCATGGCAAGCTTGCGCGCCTCGTCCGGCTCCGCGGCGATCTTGCCGTGATACAGGTCCGGCGCGATGGCTACGAAGCCCTCCCCCGCAAAGCGGCGGGCCACGTCTTTGATGTGCTCCTCTAGGCCCCACCACTCCTGAATGACGACCACACCGGGATATCTGCCTGGTGTCGTGGGGCGGGCCAGGTAGCCCGGCACCTGCGCGCCGTTGCCTGCTGAGTAGCGCACCATCTCTCCGGTTATCGCCTGCTGGGCCATGTGACCTCCTCGATTCTGAATGCTGTAGTTCATTGTGTACCGTCTGACGTGCGCAAAGCAAGGCGAGTTGCGTTTGTCCCGTCTGCAGGAAATGGATGGGATAGCTGGCTCATGAATCGGTTACCCATCCGCCTGTGAGGGGCTGCCGATCCGGTCACCTGGCTCCAGCACGGGGAGCTCTCGGGCCTGCACGGTGTCCGGGTACTTGAGGCCGCTGCCGGTGTTGAGGAGCAGCGCCCGGTCCTGGGAGCGCAGCACGCCCCGGCGCAGCAGCTCCGGCAGCGCGGCCACCGTGGCTGCTCCTTCGGGGCAGACGAACAGGCCTTCCGTGCGGGCCAGCAGCCCGGATGCCTCCAGGATGGCCCTGTCGCTCACGGCGATGGCGTAGCCCTCCGTCTCACGGATGGCCCGCAATACCAGGAAGTCACCCAGGGCCTTCGGCACCCGCAGCCCGCTGGCGATGGTCTCGGCGTCCTCCCAGAAGCTGGACTCCTCCCGGCCATCCTCGAAGGCCCGCACCAGGGGCGCGCAGCCCTCGGCCTGCACCGCGATGAGCTTGGGCCGCCGCCGCCCGATCCACCCCAGGGCCTCCAGCTCGTCGAAGGCTTTCCACATCCCGATGAGGCCGACACCGCCGCCCGCGGGGTAGAGGATGGCCTGGGGCAACTCCCAGCCGAGCTGCTCCGCGATCTCGTAGCCCATGGTCTTCTTGCCCTCGATGCGGTAGGGCTCCTTGAGGGTCGAAGCGTCGAACCAGCCGTGCTCCGCCATGGCCCGGGTCACGATGCGGCCGGCGTCCGAGATGAGGCCCCGCACCAGGTAGACGTGGGCGCCGTAGGCCTGGGCCTCCAGCTTGTTCATCTCCGGGGTGTCAACGGGCATCACCACGTGCAGGTCCAGGCCGGCCCGGGCGCAGTAGGCCGCCCAGGCGCCGCCGGCGTTGCCCGCAGTGGGCATGGCCACCTGGCGGATGCCCAGCTCCTTAGCCCGGGAGACGCCCGCGGCCGCGCCCCTGGCCTTGAAGGTGGCCGTGGGGCTCAGCCCCTCGTCCTTCAGCAGCAGCTCCGGCAGACCCGTCTCAGCGCCCAGGTGGCGCAGGGGCAGGATGGGTGTCCAGCCCTCGCCCAGGGTGACCAGGTTGGCCCGGTCTTCCACGGGCAGCAGCTCCCAGTAGCGCCACATGGAGGCCTCCCGGCCGGCCAGGTCCTCTTTGCGCCAGGTCTGCCGCAGCGAGGCCAGGTCGTACTCCGCCAACAGCGGGCTGCCGCAGCCGCACAGGTTGCGCGGCAGGTTCGGCGAGGAGCGCTCACCGCAGCGGGGGCAGAGGAGGGAGGTGGGGGTGGTCATAGTCACACCGTGCTTGAAGCGAAGCTGGATTAGTCGGGAGAGTCAGGGCGTCGGCTGGTCAAGCAACAGATCTGTCAGCGGACGCCCCAACGCCCTGGCCAGGGCAGCCAGGGTCTCGTACCTGGGCGACTGTTGGCCCGTTTCTATGCGGACGAGAGTAATCCTGCCCACCCCAGCGGCTGCAGATAGCTCCTCCTGGGTTACGCGAGCAGTCTCTCGGAGCTGGCGGATGCGCCTGCCAAGGGCTTGCCTGCCCGCCGATCCGATACGTTCCACCTGAGGTCGATACGCCACATCGCAGTAGTGGCGGACGAAGTCCCAGGGCAGCTCAACAGTCTCGCCCTCACGGTCTCGCAGGATGACCTCGTAAGGATTCGGCAGGCTGACCTCTGCGAGGTTTGCATACCCCGCAACTTCGGGGATGTCAACGAAGGGGACCAACCCCTTGCGGCCGTCCGCGAAGACGACCTCAAGCCCTTCTTCCAGCGCGCGTGCGCGGGTCATCATGCGGTCTGCGTTTCGTACCTGTACCGCGAGTGCGCTCATAGCTATCTCCCACGCTCAGTGTATCACACACGATACATCTGTCAAGGGTGGCACCGGCGAGGGGCGCTCGCCGCAGCGGGGGCAGAGGAAGGAGATGGGGTGGGTCATGGGCCGTTCCTCAGTTGTATTTACTGATTCCGGACTTCTTGGTGATACCTGGCTGACCAGCGCTGGTGCGGCTTAGGCCCATGAATGGCTACTTCCATCCAAAGCAAGATATCTAATACCCGAAGTTTTGAAAGGACCACAGGAACAGATTTACCTCTGAACGGCCCTTTCGAGGGAATCACGGGAGGCAAGGAGTTAGTGAATTCATAGAGTTCCTGAAGGGAATCTCGGTTATGATCCCCCAGTTCACGCATAGCTTTTTCAACGGCAAGCATTCTCGTGGCACACTCGTCACCTTTATTTGGGCCTGGCCAGATCTCAGTCGAAGGAAGGCCTAGACATGTCCGCACATAGCTGTCAGAAATGGCCACAAACTTAGGGCGCAGCAGGTAAAGCACCTTACTCGCGGCCATGTCTGTTAGCCATTTCTCAGAGGAGATTCTCCATACCAAAGATTGTAGGGCTTGCATCGCTGTGTACAGATCAGCAGCGGAGCCGTCTATCAAATCAGCATCTGGTGGGATCTGAGCCAATTCTGGGAGCGGTTTACGGACGAATCCTTTCCAGGCCGATCTAGATGAACGTGCCATCATGACACTATTTATCAGGCGGATGTGTTCGTCGGTGATCATGTCGCTGGGCAACACTCTGCTTGCATGGTCATAGCCCACGTAGGCGTCGAATTCAACGAAGTTTCTCAGCATCCATTTGCAATCGTCGATGATCCGGCCGTCGGGAAGGACCACCATCGGCTCACTCATTATTTACTCCTTCCTGTTTTCACCCCCTATTCCAGCTCTCCGGCCCGTTGTCCCACCAGAGGATGGCCGCGCGCGGCGTTACCTTGGCTGATGGTAGTCTCCAACCCAGCGCACGAAGCCGGCGGTCTGCCGCACCGTCTCGTACAGGCGACGGTCTCCGGTCCATAGGGGAACCTCCAGCACACTGGCCAGCGCGAGGTAGGCAGCGTCGTAGCTCGTTACCCCGTAGCGTAGCGCCTGCTCGTAGATATCGCGAGGGGCTGGGTCCGCCAGACGCACTTCCAGGGCCAGCAGGTGTTCAAGGGCCTCCGCGCCCAACGCTGAAGCCAGTCGGCCCCGGCGAACTGCCATCACCAGCCCGTTGGTTATCTCGTAGAGCCACAATGATGGCGCGAGCATCTGGACGCCGCCGCGAAGGGCGGCGTCACGCAAGGCCACCGCTTGGGGCACCGCTTCTTCATCATCCAGGGCCCATTTCAGGCTGACGCTGGCGTCCACCACCAGATAGGAGCGGGGTTGGAAGGCCCGAAGACTCACCGTTGTCGGCCCTGTGCAACCAGATCGCTCACCGGTATCCCTATGGGGCCGATCCTCGTCCGCAGACTATCGAGCGCCCGAGCAGCATCTTGCTTAATCGCCTCGGGCTCTTGTCGAGGCAGGAATCCCTCCTCCATGAGCCGGAGGCGTATGGCCTCCAAACAGTAAGCGCTCAGGGTCACCCCGCGCCGAGCGGCAGCGATCTTGACCGCTTCCCGAAGGTCGGCACGGTCTACATAGATGTTCAGCCGGAGATAAGTAGGCGGTTTTGCCACTGAAGCGTCTCCCTTCTTCCATAGAACAGCCGTGACCACAGGGTAGCACTATAGCACTGTAGTGTCAATCATCTTTCGGGGAGTGCCATGGGCGCCAGGTTCCAGCTCCCCGGCCGCATGTCCCACCAGAGGACGGCCGCGCCCACGGAGCGGCCGGGCAGCACCAGGCGGCCTTCGTCGTCCTTTACCAGCCGCTCCTTCAGGTGCTCTTGCACTAGGGCCTCCCGGGGGTCGCCCTCGGCCAGGAAGAGCTGGCCCCGGACGCCGGCCACCGCCTCCTCGAAGGTATCGAAGGTGGCCAGGGGCCCCCGGCCCACCCGGAAGGGCATCACCTCCACGTTGGCGACGACGCCCAGGCGCTGGTAGAGCACGTTATACAGCTCCATGAAACTCGGCTCGGGGATGCGCTCCTCGCGGTGGACGCGCAGCCACAGCTCCCGCAGGTGCCCGGCGATCTGGGAGGTGCGCACCGCCATGAAGCAGCAGGCCCGGGTGTGGGCGTGGAGCTTCTCCACAAAGCCCGCGATGTCCGGGACGGCGTAGACCACGTGGGAGCAGAGGACCATGTCGCAGGGCTCCACCTGGGCCTCCTCCCAGCTCGCGGGCACTACGGTGAGGTTGGCCACGCCCTGAGCCGCGGCGTCGGACTCCAGCAGGGACCGCATGCCCTGGGAAGGCTCAACGGCCACCAGGTGGCGCGCCCGCTGGGCCAGCGGGAGCGCGTAGCGGCCTACGCCTGCGCCCACGTCCAGCACGGTGTGCTCCGGCGCCAGGTGCTCCAGGACCCGCTCCAGAAAGCGATCGGGCTCTCCGGCGCGGCGCTGGGTGGCCTGGCGGAAGCCCTCGGCCCGCTGGTCCCAGAAGTTGCCCGCCGGCAGGCCTGCCTGCTCTCGGAGGCGCCGAGCCTGGTCTTCTCGTTGCTCTACCAGCTCCCGCCAGTGCGCTGCCCAGTCTAGACGCTGCATAAGCTTCACCCCTCCGGTTCTCTGCGCATTCTAGGCGCTGATGCAAGGAGAACGCAAAGGGCGTACCCTCCACCGATGGCTTTGGCCCGCTCCCCCTTGACACCCCTACCTATAATCATGATAGTTAATCAACGGTCTACCTTATAGACTGACCACTAGAGAGTCTGGTTCGAATACACCAAGGGGGTGTAGCATGTGGTCGCGTTCCCTCGTTGGATTGTTTGCCGGCGCCACCCTCTTGCTGGTGGCGTGCTCCCCGAGCGCGCCACCGCCCTCTGCTCCCGCCGCCGGCGAGACCCCCAAAAGTGGCGGTATCCTGCGCAACGTGCTGGACCGGGACCCTGGGAGCTGCGACCAGGGCGGCAACCAGGGGGGAGACCGGGTGTCCGGTAATGCGTGCGGGGGCCTGCTGAATGCCCTGCTCAAGTGGAACACGAACGATACGCTGGAGCCGGACCTCGCGGAGCGGTGGGAGAGCTCCAGCGACGGGAAGGCGTGGACCTTCTATCTCCGGAAGGATGTGAAGTGGCACGACGGTAAGCCCTTCACCGCCGATGACGTGGTCTATAACTTCCAGAAGTGGCTCAAGCCACCGCAGGGTATTCGGGTGGGGACGCCGCGCGTCTTTCAGGACTACCTGGAAAAGGCTGAAAAGACGGATGACTTCACCGTCAAGTTCAGCATGAAGTTTGGCCCTGCCTCCTTCTTGACCTACGTGGCAGACCACTCCACCTTTATCTACCCGAAGCACGTGCTGGAAACCCTTAACCCCCCCAGCACCCCCTCTTTGAAGAGCGTCGTGGGCACTGGGCCATTTAAGTTCAAGAACGAGATCCGGGGCAGCTTCTATGAAATGGAGCGGAACCCCAGCTACTTTCGAGAGGGGTTGCCCTATTTGGACGGGGTCCGCTTTACCGTGCTTCCCGACGGGGCCAGTCGCCTCGCGGCCCTGCTGACGAACCAGTTGGATGTCTACAGCGGCGCCGAGGTGCCTCCGGAGGACGCCATTACCCTGGAGACCGGGTCCCAGAAGGACAGGATCAAGGTCCTTAGCCTCTACAATCTGAACTACCAGTACGTCTCCCTCAACACCAAGGCCGCTCCCCTCACCGATAGGCGCGTGCGGGAGGCCGTGCTGCGGGTGCTGAACCAGAAAGAGGCCGTCCGGGTATTGGGCGAAGGGCGCGGTGTGCCAGGGTTCCGGATGTTCACCGATGGGAAGTGGTCTCTGCCCAAGGAGGAGCTAGAGAAGCTGCCGGCCATGGGTCCTGCGGATCAGGAACTGGCCAAAGCAAAGGAGCTCGTCGCGCAGGCAGGCTACGCGGGCGGGCTTACACTGGATAAGCCCATCTATACCCGCAACGTGCTGCGGGACGAGAATCTGGGCGTGTGGGTGACGCAGCAACTGGCCAAGATCGGCATCAAGGCTGAGACCAAGGGAGTGGAGCGGGCGCTGCTTCAGGAGGTTGATGACAACTACAACTACCAGATTCGGGCCTATTACTCCACCATGGCGCTGGATGACCCGGATCTGGGCCTGAAGCCCTTCACCTGCAACGATATCGGCAACAGCGTGCAGATGTGCGATCAGAAGTATGATCAGCTCTATCGGGATCAGACCAGCACCCTGGACCCGGCTAAACGGAAGGCCATCGTCCAGGACATGCAGCGGCTCATCAGGGATCAGATGGCCTACGCGAGCATCTTCTGGGTCGCGTTCCACGTTGCCCAGTGGGACTACGTGCGGGGCTGGGACCCCCGGGCCACCAACAAGTGGTGCTACTGCATGATCGTGTTCGATACTGCCTGGCTGGCAAAGTAACCCCGTCCGCGCATTCCCCACGAGCGATCGGGGCGCGATGAGAGACTACATCATTCGGCGGCTCCTCCTGGGCGTGGTGACCATCTACCTGGTGGCCACCCTGCTCTTCGTTATCCTGCGGGTCATCCCCGGCGACGTGGTGGCCGCGCTCTTTGGCAGCGAAGAGCTCAGCGAGGTAAACCGGGCAAACTTCGCCACCATTCGTCGCGAACTGGGCCTGGACCAGCCTATCTACGTTCAGTACGGCAAGTGGCTGTGGTCCCTGGTGCAACTGGACTTCGGCCGCTCCTACGTCAGCCAGGAGCCCATCTGGGAGTCGGTCAAGTGGGCCATCCCGGTGACGTTACAGCTCGCTTTGTTCGCGGTCTGCATCAGCGTTGTGCTCGCGGCCGTCTCGGGGACCCTTTCTGCGCTCCGGCAAGACACCTGGGTAGACTACTTCTTTCGGATTTTCACCATCACCGGGCTGGCGATGCCCTCCTTTTGGGTGGCTATCGTGGCGGTGCTGGGGGGCGCCATCTACCTGGGCTATTTTCCGCCTGCGGGGTATCGCCCGCCGACCGAGGACCTGGGACGCAGCATCGAGCAGTTCATCCTGCCGGGCGTTATCTTGGGCTGGCGGGGCTCCGCGGTGGTGGGTCGCATGATCCGCTCCACGGTGCTGGAGGTGCTGCGAGAAGACTACGTCCGCACTGCCTACGCCAAGGGGCTCCAGCAGCGGGTGGTGGTGATACGGCACGTGTTGAAGAACGCCTCCTTGCCGGTGATCACTATCATCGGGTTTCAGGTCTCGGCCCTGCTGGGCGGCGCGGTGGCCATCGAGCTGATCTTTGGGCTGCCGGGCATGGGCCGGCAGCTTGTGACCGCGATTACCCTGCGTGACCTCCCGGTGATCCAGCTCCTGGTGATGCTCTTCGCGGTTATTACCGTAATATCCAACTTGGTGGTAGATCTGGCCTACGGATGGCTGGACCCCCGGGTTTCCTATAGCGGAAGCGGAAGCTAGAGAGGAGGGGGTATGGCGCGCATCGGCCACACCACAGCGGCATACCCACACAGTACCACGGTAGCTGGAGCCCTGCCGCGCCGGTTGCAACCCACGCTGCTCCGGAGGCTAGCTCGTTTCGCCCGTACCAAGCCCTTGGGGGCGGCAGCGGCGGCCATGGTCATCTTGGTGCTGTTCCTGGCGATGGCCGCTCCGGTCATCGCCCCCTACGGCCCCACCACCGCCCAGGAGGGCTTCGAGCGGCGACCTCCCGGCCCGGAGCACATCTTCGGAACTGATCAGTTCGGCCGCGACATCTTCTCCCGGGTGCTCTACGGCAGCAGGGTCTCCTTGACCATCGCCCTGGCGGCCGTAGCCACCGGGTCGATCTCCGGCGCGCTGCTAGGGATCGCCAGCGGCTACTACCTGGGCAAGTTTGACCTGCTGGTCCAGCGGTTCATAGACGCCAAGATGGCGTTCCCCACTATCATTCTGGCCATGTCTATCGTGGCGGTGCTGGGGCCCTCCACGGTGAACCTCATCATCGCTATCGCGCTGGCCTTCCTGCCGGGGATGGCACGGATCACGCGCTCCTCCGCGATCTCCCTGCGTGAGCGCCAGTTCGTGGACGCGGCCCGGGCCATAGGCGGTAGTGATCGGCGGATCATGCTCCAGCACATCATCCCCAACGCCATGGCCCCCTTCCTGATTGTTGCGACGGCCGAGCTGGGCGGGGCCATCCTGGCCGAGTCCAGCCTCAGCTTCCTGGGCCTTGGGACTCAGGAACCGAACCCATCGCTGGGAGCCATGCTCAGCCGCGCTTCGCAGCAGTACTTTCTGCGTGCGCCCTGGATGGCCATCTGGCCGGGGGTGGCCCTGAGCGCCCTCGTTTTCGGCTTTAACGTGTTCGGCGACGCGCTCCGGGATGTGCTGGACCCCCGGCTGCGCCGGGGATAGCGCTGGGCCTGTCGGCAAACGGATGAAAGGCCTGTGAAGGAGGCTGGCTATGGGCAAGACTGTCACCGAAAAGATCCTCTCCAGGGCGGCCGGCAAAGAGGTGTCCCCCGGAGATTATATCGAGGTAAGCTCCCGCTTACCCATCACCCTGAGCGCGGGCATGGGCAGAGGCGCGGCCCAGATGGAAGGCGCGGGCGCCACCAGGCTCTTCAACCCCCAGCTTATCCACATGGTAGACGGCCACACCGGCTCCACCGCGTCGCACAACGCGGGAGAGAGCCGGACCACCGGGCGGGCCTGGGCCAAGAAGATGGGAGTCCCCATCGAGAACATCTACGAGCTGGGGCGCCAGGGAATTGAGCACGTGGTGGCGGGAGACCACGCCTGGGCGCTCCCCGGCGAGGTCTTCTTCCAGGTGATCAACGGGCACACCACCACCCTGGGCGCGCTGGGAGCCTTCGCCATCACCCTCTCCTACGGCTCCGGCGCGTATATGGCCACGGGCAAGACCTGGATCAGGGTGCCCGAGAGCGTCAAGGTGGTGCTCACGGGCGCCTTGCCCAAGGGCGTCATTGGCCGGGACATCGCCGAGTACGTCCTGGGTCAGATCGGCCCGGCAGGGGCGGCGGGCCAGGTCATGGAGTGGACGGGCCCCGTTGTCGATGCCCTCTCCATGGATGGGAGGTTCACCCTCTGCTGCAACGCCCTCTTCTACGGCGCCTGGACGGGGATCATTAATCCGGACCAGAAGACCATGGACTACGTACGCGCCCGCAACTCCGGGCCCTTCGAGCCACTCACCAGTGATCCCGACGCCGAGTACGCCAGGGTCTACGAGTTCCATGTGTCGCACGTGGTGCCGCAAGTGGTGCCTCCGCCGGAGCGCTACCACGTGTTTCCCGTGAGTCAGTATGAGGGGACAGCCGTAAACCGGGCCTTCGTGGGCTCCTGTGAAAACAGCCGGATTGAGGATATGCGGCTGGCCGCCACCCTCCTCAAGGGACGAAGAGTCCACCCAGATGTGATCCTGAACATCACTCCTGGCTCCGTAAGCGTGCTTAAGCAGTGCATCAAGGAAGGCCTGATGGAGACCTTTGTTGAAGCCGAGGCCCTGGTGGCTTCCCCCAACTGCGGCATGTGCTGGGGCGCCAATACGCCCCTGGCCGCCGGTGACGTCTGCATCTCCTCCGGCACCTGCAACTACCCGGGGCGCATGGGCAGCAAAGATGCAGCGATCTATCTGGGCAGTCCGGCTACGGTGGTGGCCTCTGCCCTGGAGGGCAAGATCACCGATCCCCGCAAGTACCTGTAGTGGCGCTCAAGGCGCGTACATAAAGGAGGAGAAGCCATGGCAGTCGCCGAGATGCGTGGGCGTGGGTGGACCTTCGAGGGTATTCTGGATGTGGACTGGCACATCTGCTCCTTCGAGTTGCTGAGACGGCTCCGAGAGCAGGGGATACCCATCACCGACGAGGAGCTGGGCAAGTATTGCATGACGAACGTGGACCCAGACTTTCCCAAGAAGGTCCAGAAGGGCGATTTCATTGTGGCGGGCGAAAACATGGGCTATGGCCATGACCATGATCATGCGTGCCGCTCCATCAAGGGGGCAGGAGTGGCCGCCGTGCTGTGCGACTCCACCAACGCCAACTTCCTGCGCAACTCCATCGAGCATGGCCTGCCCATCGTAGAATGCCCAGGGATACTGGAGGCCACCAAGCCAGGAGATACCCTGCGGGTGGACCTGGCGGCCGGGGTCGTGGCTAACCTCACCCAGGAGAAGGTGTTCCACTTCAGGCCGTATCCACCCTTCCTCTTGGAGATGATCGAGGCGGGTGGGCTGTATCCCCATCTGAAGAAGGAGATCGCCGCAGGCAAGTACTAGCAGGGCGTGCGCATAGAGGTTCAGGGACAAACCATGGGAGACACCCTCGTGTTTCAGGGGAAGGCCTGGGTCTTTGGGGACAACCTGGACGCCGACTGGCAGATCTGCTCGCTTGAGACGCTGGCGGAACTACGAGCCGGGGGAGTGCCGCTGACCGCAGAAGAACTGGGAAAGGTGTGCCTGCAGCCGGTGGACCCAGAGTTTGGCCGCAAGGTCAACTTGGGAGACTTCATCGTCGCGGGGGCCAACGCCGGAGCCAGTGTCGCGTGTCTTGACGGCGACCCAGAAGACCCTCATCTCATCGGCGCGGCCTCGCTCGCCCTCAAGGGGGCGGGGATCGCGGCGGTGCTGTGTGAATCGAGCAACATGACCTTCCTGCGGAACTCGGTGCACCACGGGCTGCCCGTGGTAGAGTGCCGGGCCCTGCGAGGCAGGGTACGCCAGGGTGACGAACTGCGGGTAGACCTGGCCCGGGGCGCCATTCAGAACCTCACCACGGGAGAATCCTTCCGCTTCTCGCCTTATCCAGACTTCCTCCTGGACATGATCCGAGTGGCGGGACTGTACCCCCAGTTGAAGAATGCCAGCGGTAGCTCCGGGACCTGAACGGAAAAAGGAGGGTTGTTGAGTCGCCACCAGCCCAGCAGATGGCGCGAGGGCATCGGAAAGCAGGGGAGAAATTGCCACAGAAAGGGGTCTCTACCATGAAGAAGACCACTCAGCTTCAGGAGCTGTTCCACCGAGGGAGGATTTTTGTCATCGCTGGCGGTGGCTGCGCCCTCCACGCCAGAGTAGCGGAGGCCGCCGGCTACGAGTGCGCCTATATGTCCGGCGCCACCACCGCCGCCACTATCCTGGGCATCCCGGACGCGGGACTCATCACCATGACCGAGATGGTGCAGAACGCCGGGCGCATGGCCAACTGCATCCAGATCCCCCTGATCTCCGACTCGGACCAGGGCTTCGGAAACGCCATCAACGTCCGACGCACGGTGCAGGAGTTCATCCGCGCGGGCGTCGCCGGCATTCACATCGAGGACCAGCCCTTCCCCAAGCGCTGTGGCTTCGTGAAAGGCAAGGAGGTCATCTCCCTGGAGGAAGCGATAGGGAAATACCAGGCTGCGGTGGATGCCAAGAACGAGCTGGATCCGGACTTCGTTATCATCGCTCGTTGCGATGCTCGGGGAGCATCCGGAGGTTCCGTGGAGGAGACCATCGAGCGACTGCGGGCGTACAAGAAGGTGGGCGTGGATGTGCTCTACGCCGAGGCCCTCACCAACCGGGAGGAGGTCCAAGCCATCCGTTCCGCCATCGAGGGGCCGATGATTGGGACCCTGGGCTTTCTGGACCCACCGCCTAGCCTCGACGAGCTGCAACGGCTGGGCTACGCCGGCGCCTTCTACCCCGGCCTCGTCGCTTTCGCCGGCCTTCGGGCTTCCTGGGAATACGCGCACGACTTCAAGGCCCGGGGTGTAGAGGCGGAGCTGGAGTGGCGCAACAGACCCATGACCTATCCCATGCCCCACATGTTCGACCTGGTGGGCTTTCCCCAAGTGGCGGAGTGGGAGGAGAAGTACCTGCCCGCGGAGTGGTTGAAGAAGTACGAGGACTCCATCGGCGGATATGACCCCCGGGCCGCTCTGCGGACCGCGCGGGTCTAGGGCTGGCGCCATCATGCCGCAGAAGACGACCACCCGACTGAAGGAGCTGTTCAACAGTCCCAAGATCTTCGTCCTCGCCGGGGGCTTCGGCCCCTACGGCGCCAGGATGGCGGAGTTCCTGGGGTACGAGGCTTTCTACATGTCTGGCGCCAACACGTCGGCCAACCTCATCGGCTGGCCCGATGTGGGCATGATGACCATGCGGGAGATGGTGGATAACGCCCGGCGCCTGGTGGCCGCGGTGACCATCCCCGTCTTCTCCGACGCCGACACGGGGTACGGCAACGCGGTGAGCGTCTACCGGACCGTGCGGGAATACATTCTGGCGGGCGTGGCGGGGATTCACCTGGAGGACCAGGAGCACCCCAAGAAGTCCGGTAGCATGGCGGGCCGCCGGTGTATCTCGGCGGAGGAGATGATCGGAAAGCTCCGGGCCGCCATGGACGCCAAGATGGAGCTGGACCCCGACTTCGTCGTCTGTGCCCGCTGCGACTTCAGAGGCGCAGAGGGGGGTAGTTTCGAGGGCGTGATGGAGCGCTGTCTGCGGTACAAAGAGGTGGGGGTGGACGTGGTCTTTCCGGAGGGCCTCCAGTCCTGGGACGAGATCAAGGAGGCCTGCCGCCGGATTCCAGGCCCGGTCCTCCCGCTGATCCATACTCCCCCCGTGGAGCCTCATCCCTCGCTGGAGGAGCAGGAGAGGGCGGGGTGCGCCGCGGCCTTTTACCCCGGCCTGACCAACATGGCGGGGAACCAGGCCAGTTGGGAGTTCCTCAATGACTTCAGGGAGCGCGGCACCGCGGCCCTGGACGAGCTCAGGCAGCGCTCTGCCCAGAGCAAGTGGGGCGCCGTCAACCCCGGGGTCATGAACCTGGCCCGAGTGCGGGAGCTGGAGGAGAAGTACCTCCCCAAGGATCTGCAGCGGGATTACGAGCACACCCTGGGACGCCGGCCCGATGGGACCCTGGCACGCTAAGGTCCTGCACGCTGGGGAGGCGACTCGGGCGATAGGGATATTGAAAGGAGGAGCGAGGCAATGGGCATGACTATTGCCGAGAAGATACTGGCGGCCCACGCAGGCCGCAACGAGGTGAAGCCGGGGGAGTACATCTGGTGCAAGGTGGACGCCACCGGCGGGTTCGGCCTGCGGCAGCTCGAGGCCCTGGGGATTGACGAGGTGTGGAACCCCGACCGGGTCTACATGGTAGAAGACCATCAGGCGCCACCCCCCACTATCGAGGTGGCCAACCAGGTGAAGGAGATGCGGCGCCTGGCCAAGAAATACAAGATCAAGAACTTCTTCGAGTTTGGACGCCACGGCATCCTGCACCAGTTGTTCGCCGAGAACGGCATGTTCGCGCCGGGCGAGCTGGTGGCCATGGGCGACTCCCACTCCACCAGCGGCGGCGTCTTCAACGTCTGCTCTACCAACTCGGCCATGGACGCGGTGCTGATCCTGGTCTTCGGCGAGCTCTGGTTCCGGGTGCCGGAGAGCGTCAAGGTGGTGCTGAACGGCCGGCTGCCGGAGTGGTGTGTGGGCAAGGATGTCATCCTCAAGGTGGCGGCAGAGCTGGGCACCGACTTTGGCCTCTACAAGTCGGTGGAGTACACAGGGCCTGTAGCCCGCCAGATGACCCTGGCCCAGCGCTGGACCATCTCCAACATGGGCGTGGAAGTCGGCGCGAAGTTCGCCATCTTCGAGTGCGACGAGAAGACGGAGGAGTTCCTGCGAGGTCGGCTGGACCGGGCCTATACCCCGGTCTTCGCCGATCCCGATGCGCAGTACGAGACCGTGCACCAGTTCGACCTCTCGAACCTGACTCCCATGGTGGCCCTGCCCGGCGACCCCGGCAACGGCCGGCCGGTGCCCGAGGTGAAGGACATGCACATCAAGGTCGACCAGGCCTTCCTGGGATCCTGCACCAACGCCCGGCTGGAGGACCTGGAGGTGGCGGCCCGCATCATGAAGGGCCGCACAGTGCATCCCGACGTGCGGATGCTGGTCAGCCCCGCCTCTCAGGCGGTCTACCGGGACGCCCTGAAAGCCGGGTGGCTGGAGGTCCTGGCCGATGCGGGATGCGTGGTGGAACACTCCACCTGCGGCCCCTGCTACGGCGGGCACCTGGGGGTGCTGGGCGATGGCGAGGTGTGCATCTCCTCCAGCAACCGCAACTTTCCGGGGCGCATGGGTAGCCCCCTGGCCCAGGTGCTCCTGGCCAGCCCGGCCACGGTGGCGGCCTCGGCCATCGCCGGAGAGGTCGCCGACCCGCGGGACTACCTGTAAGACAGTGAGGGAGGGGAGCATGGCTGACACCGTTTGTGAAGGCAACGTGTGGAAGTTCGGAGACAAGATCAGCACCGATCTGATGGTGCCCGGCGCGTACGTCCTGGCCCGCCGTGGCATTACCGACGAGGAAGCCGCGCAGTACTGCATGCGGGCAAACCGGCCCGACTGGGCGGCCCAGGTGCAGCGGGGCGACATCCTGGTGGGAGGGGTCAACTTCGCCTGTGGCTCCAGCCGGAACTGGGCCCGGCCCATCCAGGTGCTGGGCGTCTCGGTGGTGCTTGCCGAGTCCATCTCCCGCATCGGTCTCCGCAACGGCATCAACACTGGGCTACCATGCCTGGTATGCCCCGGCATATCGAAGTTCGTGGAAGAAGGGGAGCGCCTCCAGGTAGATATCGTTTCCGGCGAAGTGAGAAACCTCACCAGAGGCGCCGCCATCCAGGCCCAGGCGTGGCCCCAGGACAGCCCGCCCTTCCAGATCATGATGGCTGGCGGCTTTGAGCGCTACTTCCGCCAGCGGCTGGTAGAGGCGGGCAAGATCAAGCCCCAGGTAGCCGCCACCTAGTGTCCCGTTTCTGAAGTTCGGTGCAGATGTCATTGCGAGGCCCGAGGAACGAGGGCCGTGGCAATCTGGGAGGGGATAACGATCCCCTGCGAGGAGGACGGCTTCCCTCCCCCGGATTGCCACGTCGGCTTCGCCTCCTCGCAATGACAAATTCGCGGCGTTCT
>JACPQN010000025.1 GCA_016190485.1 Chloroflexota bacterium | reverse complement strand
GCCATTCCCTGGGGTGCGCGGCTGTTCTCGATTGTGGACATCTGGGATGCGTTGCGGTCGGACCGGAGCTACCGCCCGGCCTGGCCCGAGGCGCAGGTGCGGGAGCACCTGCGCTCGCTGGCGGGGAGCCACCTGGACCCCCGGGTGGTGGAGGCCTTTCTGGCCCTGGACCTCTCGGGTCAGTAGTGTGGTGTCCCCGAAGTCATCAGCCGCAGTCTTTGCGAGGCCCGAGGTACGAGGGCCGTGGCAATCTGGGTAGGGGGACTTCAGCGGCATCCAGGCATTGCCCTCCCCCAGATTGCCACGCCTGCCCTGAGCCTGCCGAAGGGTCGGCTTCGCCTCCTCGCAACGACCATTTCCCGGCGTTCTTCGGGGACACCACGCTGGACCCGGGCTCCGGTAGAAAGCAGCGGTCAGGCGCGCCTGGGGCGACCGGCCCGGGTTAAGTTATGGCAAAACTTTCTTAATATCGCCGGACCAGAAGCACAGGCCCTGGTGTTTTTGTGACCGGGGCAGGAGCGTGCGGTGAGGCGCACTCCAGGAGGTGTTTAACAGCATGTTTGGCCGCTCGTGGTGAGCCCTTCGGCAGGCTCAGGACAGGCTTGTCGAACCACGAGCGGCTCTCCCTTCGACAAGCTCAGAGCTTGTGAACAAATGCCCTTAGGGGGTCTTTGCGACCGAATTTCAGGCACGGATTTTCGGGTTTTAGACCCCAATTCGGGAAAAACTCACAAGCTCTCAGGGTGAGCGGATTCTTAAACACTCTCGAACTCCAGGGCCTTGGCACCTGGCGACGGATTAGTTATAGTAGTTTTGTTTAGAACGCTGCTGGGGTTACCTATTGCTTATGGATATCAAGTCGGTGCCCTTTCTCAGCAAGGTCCTCCCGCCGAGGGGGAGCGGCGAGACAGTGCGGCGTCAGCGTCTGCTGGACCTCCTCCACCGCAACTTTCACCGCAAACTGCTGGTGGTCACCGCGCCGGCCGGGTATGGAAAGACCACCCTTGCCGCTTCTTTCGCAGAGGATAGCGAGGTGCCAACCTGCTGGCTGAGCCTGGACGAGTGGGACCAGGATGCTGCGCGCTTCCTGGAGTACCTGGTGGCCTCCCTGCAACGGCAGTTTCTTGGTGTTGGCGACAAGACCCTTGACGCCCTGTACCGTTCCGGCGCTGCGCCCATGGAACTACCCCAGCTCGTCGGCATGCTCGCCTCGGAGATCTATACGGGTATCCCCGAGTGTTTTCTGCTGGTGCTGGATGATGTCCATACCGTGGAGGGGAGCCGCCCCGTCGCGACAGCCCTGGACATGTTCCTCCACCGGCTGCCCGAGAACTGCCGCGTGTTGATGCTCAGCCGGTCACCGGTGGGCCTGGCGTCGCTGCCGCGCATGGTGGCCAATCAGGAGGCGGTGCGCCTGACCGCGAGTGATCTGGCATTCACCAGGGACGAGGTTGCGGAGTTCCTCACCCTGCATGGCCTGCGTGTGTCCCAGGCGGAGGCCGAGACTTTGAGCAACCAGTGCGAGGGGTGGATCGCTGGCATCGCCCTGGCAGCGCTGAGTGGCGGCTCCACCACTTTCCCCACCTCCGGGGCGGGGGTGGCCGCCGATTCAGCCTGGTGCGACTACATGATGGCGGAGGTCTACGGCAAGCTCCCCAAGGCCACGCGCGCTTTCCTGCGGCGCAGCAGCATCTTCGATGAGTTGCGACCTTCCCACTGCCGGGCCATCCTCTCCGTTAAGAACCCGGAGCGGCGGCTCACCTCGCTGTGTGAGTCACTCCAACTGGTCACTCGCCTGGAAAGCCAGGGCGAAGCGCTGTATCGCTATCACAGCCTCTTCCGGAGCTTCCTGCTGCGGACGCTGCGCCAGGATGAGGAGGAGTTCAGGGACCTCCACCGGAAGGCCGGGAGCTACTTCGTCGCACAGGAGAGGTGGGACGCGGGTATCTCTCACCTGCGCCAGGCCGACGCTCTGGAGGAGGCCGCCCAGGTCATCGAGAAAGCGGCGCCGCCGGTCTACCAGGCTGGGCAGTGGTCGAAGCTGGCGGGATGGATCGACACTCTGCCGCCGGCCCTCCTGGATTCCCACCCGCTCCTGATGATCTATCGCGCCCGCACCGCCGTCCAACTGGGGGACGAGAGCACCGCGGCGCGGCTCGCCGGCCAGTCCCTGGATCTCCTGCGCGAAGGGCCTTCCATCCTCCTGGCACAAGCCCACGTGGCCCGGGCCATGACCTACCGGCTCGCCAACGCGCTGGACCGGTGCGTTGACGAGTGCGACCTGGCCATAGGGCTGATGGGGGAGCCGCGTGACCAGGAAGCGGCGCTCACCCTGGCGGAGAGCTATCTCTGCAAAGGCGCGGCCTGTGTTCCCGCAGGCGACTACGAAGAGGCCGAAGCCGCGCTGGGGAGAGCCCTGGTGCTCTACCAGGACGCTGGGGATGTGTACCATACAGCCTACGCGCACCATCACCTGGGTGCAGTAGGCCGGGCCACGGGCGACTTCGGCGGGGCGTCGGCCCATTACGCTCAGGCCAGGGTAGCATGGCTTAGGGTCGGCAACCACGGGCTGCTGGCCTCGACCCTGAACAACCTGGGCAACCTCTACATGAGCCAGGGACACCTCCTACTGGCGGAAGAGACCCTGACCGAGGCGGGGCGGTACGCACAAGAGGCGGGAGCTACTAGAGTAAGAAGCTTTGTCCTCAACTCCCTGGGAGAGGTGCTGAACCTCATGGGGCGCTACAGCAGCGCCCTGGCCTGCCTTCAGGAGAGTTTGACGGCCGCCAGAGAAGCGTCGGAGCACCGGATCATCGTCTCCAGCACGGAGCGCCTGGGGCTGACCTACCTGGCCTTGGGCCAGCTCGACCGGGCCCGCGTCCTGATCGAAGAGGCGCGTGGGCTCATCGGCCCCCAGGAATCCAACGGGCTCACGGGTCGCCTGCTGGCCTCCCAGGGGCTGGTGGCGCGGCGCTCAGGGCAGAAGGAGCTGGCCAGGGAGCTGCTGGAGCAGGCCGCCGATATCCTCAGCCAGCACGGCTCCTGGGAGTTCCAGGCCCAATGCCACTTTTATCTGGGTGAGCTGTTGTGGTCCTCCCGAGAGCCGGCGGCCAGGGAAGCTATCAAGGCGGTGGCAGAGCTGCTGCGGGAGCCTGGCTCTGAGCGGACCCTCCTGCCGGCCGCGCGTCCCTTCAAACGCTTTGTCCAGTACGCCGCCAGGCTCCCGGAAGGGCGGCCGGTCTTTCAACGCCTGCTGGCAGCCCTGGCCGAATTCCCCGGAGAAGAGGCCGTGCACGCGGCGGATCACGACCCGGACGAGTCGGGAGTGCTGGTTCGGGCGTATGCCCTGGGGAAGACACGGGTGGAGGTGCTCACGCCGCGGCCGCGAGAGGTGCGGTGGCCCAGCGAGAAAGCCAAAGAGCTGCTCTTCTACCTGCTCATGCGAGAGGGTTGGGCGTCCAAGGAGGAGATCATCGCGGCGCTGTGGCCGGATGTCATGCCGGCCAAGGGGGACACGGTCTTCTGGACCACCGCCTACCGGTTGCGCCGCGCCGTCCATGAGGACTGCCTGGCCCGGGAGGGGAGCTTCTACCGGTTGAACCCGGATGCCGAGTTCTGGGTGGACGCGCGGGAGTTCGAGCGGCTGGTGTATGACGGTTCGGCTAACAGCGAGGACGACGAATGCAGGATCCAGGCGATGCAGCAAGCGGTGGACCTGTATAGAGGCCCCTACCTGACGGAGGTGTACTCCGAGTGGGCCGAGCCTATGCGATCCCGCCTGCAGGACCGCTACGTCTCAACCCTGCTCCTGCTGGCCCGCATATGGCTCGCCCGGGGGACCCCATCGAGAGCCGTAGAGCTGTGTGAACGCGCCCTCCAGGCCGACTCCTACCAGGATGACGCGTACTTCATCGAGCTGGAGGCCCTGGTGCAGGACGGGCGTATCCCCGAGGCCGACCGGGTGTATCGCCGTTACCTGCAGGTCATGCGGGACGAGGTGGGCGCGGCGCCGAACCAGAAGATTCTGGATCTGCATCAGAGGATGATCCGAGGTGAGTACCCCTCTCCTATTTCCGTAGCCTAGCTCCGCTTACCCTCCTCCACCCCTGGCGGCCGCTGCATAGCGGCCGCCAGGTTTTTTTGTCGCCTCCTCCGGAGAATCCTTGTCAGGGATTTGTCAGGCGGGACTGCTAAGGTGAGTCCCGTAAGCCAAACCCTATCTCGGAAAGGAGGTAACGTCCATGACGCTGCTGCGCTGGTACAATCCCTGGCTGGTCCGTTTGGCGGTCCTGGCGGTGGGTCTGGCCATCGGGCTGGCAACCGGCAACGGCATTGCCCTGGCCGACGACGACACCGGTTGCTGCTAGCAACCGTGCGCCACGGGGGAGTTGCTCAGGCAGCTTGACGCTCCCTGGGCAGCTCCCGCCTTCCCCTGGAACACTCCATCAGGTCTCGGGCAGGACTGACCATTTCTCACCGTGCAACGCAAGGGTGCGTGGCGGTCGGGGCTGCCGCTCAAGCAGGCAGGTCGGCGCCCTCTCCGCCGCTGCCGCCTGGCAGACGAGGTATGACTATGGCTGCCCCCAGGTCAGCAGGACGGCGGCGCGACGCGGCGCTGCGGATGGCCGAATCCCGGCTGGAAGGCCTCCTGGCAAT
>JACPQN010000023.1 GCA_016190485.1 Chloroflexota bacterium | reverse complement strand
GGACGGAGGCGCTGCGCCAGGAGGTGCTGGCGCTGGCGCCGCGGCTTTCGTGGCTTGGCCTGGGCTCCTGTGTAGCGGCACCGCAGGCACCGGGGTGTCGTCAACGCCAGCCGACACAGGGTTGGAGCATGCCGCGTCCCCCAGAGGCCGGGAAACGGGCTGCGGGAGAGGCCGAAGGGGTCCGTAACAGAGACCGGGCGGTCGGACACGCCCGCCTCAGGGCTCGTAGGAGGTGAAAAAACGGGCCGCGGCTGGGTTAAGGCAGGTGCGGACACGACCACCCACGGATTCGTGCCCACACGATTGCCTTGACACCCCCCAGCCCCGATGCTACAATCGGCCACGTCAACTTGTGATTTTTCTCATTACCTTCATAGGAAGGGGAAAACGGGCAGCATTCCCAGCACCCGGCGCGCCAGAGGGTTGGCTGCCGGACGCTGAGGGAAGGTCGCCCCTCACTCACCGATCACCTTTCCGGGCCTGCGTGCGGATGACCAGCCGCGCTGCCCGGACGAAAATGAAAGGAGTCTAAGGTGCGGAAAGTCGTCGTCGTGCTGGGAGTAGCCATGGCTCTTGTGGTGGCCTGCGGGCAGTCGGCCCCCACGCCCGCGGCGCCTGCGGGGGGCGGCGCTGCGGCCACGGCCACCCGCCCGGCAGGGGCCAGCGGTGGACAGTCTTCCGGAGGCAGTAGTGGCGCAGCTTCTGCAGACCGAGGCAAGGCCCTCGTCACCGAGAAGGGCTGCATCGCCTGCCACGTGATCAAGTCCGTTCCCGGCGCCGTGGGCACCATTGGGCCGGAGCTGGACGGGATGGGCGATACCGCCAAGCGTCCGAAGATCGTGGTGAACACCCTGGACAATACTGCTGATAACCTGAAGAAGTGGCTGGCCAACCCTCCTGCCGTCAGGCCCGGGACGGCCATGCCCAACCTGAGCCTGAGCCAGACCGAGGTCGATAGTCTCGTTGCCTTCCTGCAGACCTTAAAGTAAGCTGAGGAAAGAAGAGACCAGATAGGGACGGAGGGGAACGCCTTGGCAAACCAGGTCGGTAAGCGGTACATGTGCACAGTGTGCGGTTCCGAGTTCATTGTGACCAAAGCGGGCGCGGGTGAGCTCCACTGCTGCGACAAGCCCATGCAGATGAAGTAGCAGCCGGCCCGGCTCAGCGCCGGCCGGACGCCCGCAACAAGGAGGGGAACTAGGTGGCTAACCAGCTCGGTCGTCGGTACGTGTGTGAGGTCTGCGGCTCCGAGGTGCTCTGTACCAAAGCAGGCACGGGCGGGATTATCTGCGATGGGCAGGCAATGAAGCTTCAGGTGCCCAAGGCCCTGCCCTCTTCGGACTAACCCAAGACAGACTCCGGGCCCGTGCCCCGGAAGCGGTAAACGTTTCCTAGGGGGGGCGTAGCATCTCCGTCGCGGCGGCTGGCAGCGCAGCCTCGCGGCGTTTCTTTTTGCTCCTTCGGCCCACTCTGGCCTCACCCAGAAGCCTTGCCGTGATGATCAGACGACAGCTCTCCTCCAGGAGCGAGGTCCACCGATGGGCCTCGTCTAGAAGCTGCCCCACCGCAAAGCTGCCGTGGCCCCGCACCATGACGATGTGGTGTTGCTTCAGGCAGAGAGCCACCTGGTCTATCACGTCCCGCACCTGCTCCACTACCCCGTCGCCTATCACGGGCACCCGCTCCAGCAGCAGCCGCCCTTCGGCGTCCAGAGGTACGATCTCGTCCTCCATCAGCGAGAGCGCCAGGGCGGACACTGGATGAGCGTGGACGATGGCCTGCGCCTGGGTCCTCTGATAGATGGCGCGGTGCACCGCCAGCTCGGAGGAGGCTGAAGGGGTGGCGCGATCATTCCACTCCACCCCGGTCTCGATGAGATCGTTATCCGTGAGGTGGCCAAGCTGAGCGCCACGGCGGGTGATGACGAGGCCCTCGCCCAGCCGCAGACTCATGTTGCCGCCATGCGAGGATACCAGCCCCCGGAGAAAGAGGTCCTGGCCCACCTTCTGGAACTCTGCAACAAACATTTCAGCCTCGTCCTCCTCTCCCTGCCCTCGCTGTAACCTCTGGCCCTTCCCGGCTTGTCCTGAGCAACGTCGAAGGGCTTGCCGCGCGCCTAGCTGTACACAAACTCGAACTTAGTGACGTCCACCAGGCCGCGGTCGGTGAGCTTGAGCTCCGGGATCACCGGCAGGGCCATGAAGGAGAGGGTGGCAAAGGGCGATGGCAAGGCGCATCCCAGCTCCGCGGCCAGTCGTTGGAGCCGCTCGACCTTCGTGGCGGCCTCCTCCAGCGGGGCCGGAGACAGCAGCCCCGCGATGGGGAGGGCCAGCGACTCCAGCACCTTCCCCTCCGCTGTGACCACCAGGCCACCTCCCATCCGCTCGATCTCTCGAATGGCCGCCAGAATGTCGCCGTCGCTGGCGCCCACCACCATGATGTTATGGGAATCGTGGGCCACGGTGGAGGCGATGGCTCCCCGCTTCAGGCCGAAGCCCCGGATCAGGCCACGCCCCACGTTGCCTGTGGCGTGGTGGCGCTCGGCTACCACGATCTTGAGCTGGTCTCGCGCCGGGTCGGGCGCCGCGTGGCCGTTCTCCCGCCGCACCTCCTCCCGGAGATACCGGGTGACGATCTGGCCGGGGATGGCCCCGATAACCGGAAAATCGCCCGCCCCGGCGGGCAGGGTCAGAGCATCAGCGGCCAGCGGGCGGAGGTGGACGGTGTCGGTCATGCCTGTCGCATCCACCGGGGAGGTCTTGAAGACGGCTCGGCCATCTTCGGCCACCAGTTTGCCCGCCTTGAAGACCTTGCTCACCCGGAAGCTGTTCAGGTCCTCCACCACGATGAGGTCGGCCAGGTAACCCGGCGCCACCGCGCCCCGCTGGGGTAGGCCGAAGTACTGCGCAGTGTTCAGGGAGGCCAGGCGCACCGCCCGCACCGGGTCCAGCCCGCAGGCGATGGCCTTGCGCACCACCGCGTCCATGTCCCCGTCCTGGAGGATGTCCAGGCAGGTGCGGTCGTCCACCACGAAGAGGCAGCGGGGATAGCTGCTGTCGGTCACCACCGGCAGCAGCTCCTCCAGGTTCTTCTCGGAGGACCCCTCTCGGATCATGATGTGCATGCCCCGGGCCAGCTTCTCCCGGGCCTCCTCCAGGTGGATGCACTCGTGGTCGGAGTAGATCCCCGCGGCCACGTAGCCCTGGAGGTCCTTGCCCGAGAGGCCCGGTGAGTGGCCGTCCACGGGCCGGCCCAGGCGGTGAGCCGTGTCCACCTTGGCCAGCACCTCGGCGTCGGTGAAGAGCACCCCCGGAAAGTTCATCATCTCCCCCAGGCCGATGACGTTGCCCCACCGCATGGCCTGGCCAAGCTCTCGGGCCGTGAGCGCCGCGCCGGAGGTCTCCAGGGGCGAGCAGGGGACGCAGGAGGGCGCCATAAAGAAAACATCCAGCGGCAGGCGGCGCGCCGCCTCGATGTAGTAGCGCATGCCCCGCAGGCCGCAGACGTTCACCACCTCGTGCAGGTCGGTGACAACGGTGGTGGTGCCCCGGGGCACTACCGCCCGGGCGTACTGGGGGACATCCAGGTAGGAGCTCTCCAGGTGCACGTGGCCGTCGATAAAGCCGGGGGCCAGGTAGCGGCCGCCCAGGTCCACCACCCGCTTGCCCTGGGTATAATCGCCGATGCCCGCCACCCGGCCCTCGGCTAGGGCCACGTTGCCGCGCTCCACCTCTCCGTTAAACACGTTAAGGATGCGGGCGTTGGTTAACACCAGGTCGGCCGGTTGCGAGCCTCGGGCCACCTGGATCAGTCGCTGCCGGTTCATATGGCTAGCTCTCCTTCTGGGGTGGCAGGGCACGCAGGTCAGGCAGATTCCGGTACTGCTCCCGAGCATCTATGCCGTAGCCCACCACGAAGATGTTAGGGACCTGGAAGCCCAGGTATTCGATGGGGAAGGGATACCCCCCCGGCTGGCCCTTGACCAGCAGGGCGCACAGGCGCACCGAGGCGGCTCCCCGCTGCTGACAGTAGGCGCGGATGAACTGAATGGTGTTCCCTTCGTCCACGATGTCTTCCACGATGAGCACGTTCCGTCCCTGCAGGGGCATGCGAGGCGCACTGAGCAGGCGCACTTTGCCGCTGGAGCGCAGGCGCCGCCCGTAGCTGGCCACCCGGATGAACTCGATCTCCATGGGAAAGGTGACTCGGCGCACCAGGTCAGCCAGGAAGATGAAAGCGCCCTTCAGCACACCCAGAGTGAGGAGGTCTTTGCCCTGATAGTCTCGGCTGACCTGGGCTGCCAGCCGGTCCACCGTGTCCCGCAGCTTCTCTGCGGAGGCGATGGGAGAGAGATCGGTGACGAGCGCGGTGATGGCGATGGCCTCCTGTGACTGCCTGCGGTAGGCGGGCGTGTCTCCTCAATCGTGGCCAATTATAGGGAACGAGCCTGCCCAGCCGCAAACGCGGCCCTTGACAAGCCCCCAGCATGGCAGTAGCGTAGCCGTATCTCCCACACGGGGAGCCCCGGTAAGTTCGTCCCAGGAGTTGACAGATGCGGGCAAAGCGCCTTTCGCTCACGACTCAACTCATCCTGACCGCCCTGCTTCTGGCAGGGAGTGCGATGGCCACCTGGCTCCTCACCGCCGGGCCGTCGGTCGCTTCGGCCCAGGAGGACGCCATCTCCAAGGGCCGGGCCATGGCCCGGACCGTCTGCATGGAATGCCACTCGCCCAGGGTGGCGGGGGATCCCTATCGCCTGGACCCCGCTAAGCTCTTTGCCGGCGACGAGCCGTTCGAAGGGCCCTGGGGCACGGTCTATGCCAGCAACATCACCTCCGACCGCGAGACGGGCATCAGCGCCTGGACTGACGCCGAGCTGAAGCGGGCTATCGTAGAGGGGATCGCCCGGGACGGCACCAAGCTGCTGGTGATGCCGTGGGAGCTCTTCCGGGGCCTGGCCGACGAGGACATCAACAACATCGTGGCCTACCTCAGGACCGTCCCGGCCGTCCGCCACACGCCGCCCGCCGCCCAGCTTGCCCCGCCCGAGGCGGTGGCCGGCTTTATCAACAGTGTGCCACCGTTACGGGCCGCGGTGCCGCCCAGCCTCTTCTCGTCGCCTCGGGCCGTCTTCCACGACTACTTCTTTGCCACGTCGCCCTCAGCGAACCCACCGGCGCCGCCGGGCTTCCAGGCGCCCCAGGGCAAGGACAGCCCCGCCCGGGGCGGCTACCTGGTGAAGAACCTCCTCGGTTGCACCTTCTGCCATGCCCCCAACCTGGCCGGTGGCACGGCTCCCATCTTCGCTCCCAACATTACTCCGGATATTGAGACGGGCATCGGTCTCTGGACTAAAGAAGAGATCGTCCGGGTACTGCGAGAGGGACTCCGACCCACGGGCCTCCTCCGCCGCGAGGGGGTCCCTCGCCCCGAAGGACAAGCGGCGCCGGGCGTGCGCCTGCTGAGTCCGGGCATGCCCTCCACCACCGCTTTCGTGAACCTCAGTGACGACGAGGTCTACAATGTCGTCGCCTACCTCAAGAGCATCCCCGCGGTGCGGCGCGCGCCCGAGGAGACCAACCCCGCCTTCCCCGGACCACCCCCACCTCCGCGCCCGGCCCCGGTTGCCGCTCCTGTGCCCGTCGCCCTGCCACGCACGGGTGACGCCGGGACGCTCTGGTTGGTTTTGACGCCCCTGGCAGGCGCGGCGGCCCTGGCCTCCGGCCTGCTCTTGCGCAGGCGCCGGGCCTGAGAGTTGCGCTTGAACCGGAGGCCCGCTGGTGACCAGCGGGCCTCCGTCGTTTCCCCGTGACCGGCCCCAATCCCGTCCTTCTTACTGAGGCGGCGCCGGTTGTGGCCGCCGCCGCCGCGTGCTACGGTAGCTGCGGAAGACACCCGAGAAGGCCGCCCCGTGTACCAGGACACCATCGCTGCCATCGCCACGCCCCTGGGAGAGGCTGCCCTGGGCATCGTGCGCCTCAGCGGAGCACAGGCGCGGCCCATCGCGCAGCGGGTCTTCTCCGGGAGGCTGCGGGACCGCCGGGTAGTCTACGGCCACCTGCGGGACCCCGCCACGGGAGAGCTGGTGGACGAGGCCATGGCCACCTACCTGGCGGCCCCCCGCACCTACACCCGGGAAGACATGGTGGATCTGTCCTGCCACGGCAGCGGTCTCCTGCTCCAGCGGGTGCTGCAGCTCCTGCTGCGGGAAGGCGCCCGCGCTGCGGAACCGGGAGAGTTCACCCTGCGGGCCTTCCTCCACGGGCGCATCGACCTGGCCCAGGCGGAGGCGGTGCTGGACGTGATCCAGGCCAGGACCCAGGCTGGGCTCCAGATAGCCCTTCAGGCCCTGGAGGGCCGGCTCTCGGAGCGGGTGCGAGCCGTGCGCCGGGCGCTCCTGGAGCCCCTCGCCTACTGCACGGCCCTGGTGGACTTTCCTGAGGACGAGGTGGAGCCCCAGGACGTGGCCGGCCAGATCGCGGGGGCGTTGGCAGAGCTGGAGGGCCTGCTGCGCACGGCCGACCAGGGGATGGTGTACCGCCAGGGGGTGCGCGCGGTGCTGGTAGGACGGCCCAACGTGGGCAAGTCCAGCCTGTTGAACCGGCTGCTGGGGCGCAATCGGGCGATCGTCACCGAGCTCCCCGGCACCACTCGGGACACCCTGGAGGAACTGGCGAACCTCCACGGCGTGCCCTTCCTGCTAACGGACACCGCGGGGATCACTGAGAGTGACGATCCAGTGGAGCGTCTGGGCGTGGAGCGCAGCCGCCTGGCCCTGGCCGCCGCCGACCTGGCGTTGCTGGTGCTGGACGCCAGCCAGCCCCTGGAGCAGCGGGATTACCAGTTGGCCGAGCTCCTAGATGGGCGGCGGGCGCTGGTCGTCGCCAACAAGGTTGACCTGCCGCACGTGCTGCGGGGCGACGAGCTGGGCCAGTGGCCCTGGGTATGGGCGTCGGCCCTCCTAGGAAAGGGGATGGAGGAGCTTGAGGCCAGGCTGGCGGCGCTGGTGCTGGGCGGCGAGGTGCCCCCTATGCAGACACCTTTGGTCAGCAACCCCCGCCACAAGGCGGCCCTGGAGCGGGCGTTGCAGCATGCCGCCGCCGCCCTGGAGGGCTATCGCGGTGGCATACCGGCAGACCTGGTGACCATAGACCTCACATCAGCGGTGGCCGCGCTGGGGGAGATCACCGGGGAGACGGTGGAGGAGGACCTGCTGGAGCTGATCTTCAGCAGGTTCTGCGTCGGCAAGTAGCCGGCCGGCGGAGCGACGCCGGCGCTATGGCTGCGCTGGGATGCTGGCCCCGTCGCCGGCAGCGAGGCTGCGCTTATACAGCTCCTGGTATGAGGCGTAGGGATACATGGTCCGGTGGTTGTAGGCGGCGTCCGCGGGGGTGTGCTGCGCCCCTACCCAATGGCCCAGCTCATGCGCGGCTATGTTCCCAACGTCCATCTTGCCCGCAGCGCCGCCGCAGTCCCCGCTGGCTGCTCCATTGGTGTCCCACTTGAAGCCGTTGCCCAGGGACATGTCGGCCTCAAAGACCTCGCCGTTGCGCACCCAGACTAAGGCCACGGCGATGGATCCCTGGGGCGCAGAGCCGAAGCTGATGGTGTTCACGCCGTCGGCCACCCGCCCTCCGGCCTTCTTGGAGGTGACGCCGCCGTAGCTCAGGGCAGGCGCCCCCGCGCTGTTCCAGGCGGCTGCGGCGTTGTTGATGGCGGAGGCTACTACGGTCTTGTCCAGCCCTTTAGGAGCAGAGTCCAGGTTGATCCGGTAGGTGAGGCCGGCGGCAGGCAGGCGGTAGGCCTCGGCAAGAGAGATATCGTTAGTGCCCGTGGGGGAGGCGCAGCTCCCGCCCGGGCGGATGTACTCCACGATGGTGTGGAGCTCGGCTCCATCCTCCGGTATGACCAGGCCTGCCGCTGCGCCGAGCAGCGCGACCATGCTTCCCAGGGTGATATACCGCATCCCGCTGCCTATGAACATCTCACGCCTCCCCCCACCGGTGCTAGCGATGTGTCTTCCCTTGTGGCTGATTATAGCCGGAGCGCTTCCGCCCGTCAATGCCTCCCCTCCGCCGCACCCGCCTCCTGCCGTCGCAGCGCCGGCGGCGCCGCCGCCAGGATCGCGAGAGCGCCCAGCAGGTTCAGGACGGCGATGGCCCGGAAGGCCAGCCGGTAGCCCTCCACGCCGCCCGCATTGTCGAAGGCCCACCCCACGGCCACCGGTCCCGCCACGTTGCCCGCCAGGTCCACCACCCGGATCAGCCCAGAGATGGTGCCGAAGTACTTGCGGCCAAAGTACTCCCCCTGCAGCGCACCCCGCAGCGGCACCGTGCCGCCGTAGGCGGGTGCAAAGACCAGGATGAAGGGCACCACATCCAGGACGGTGTGCACGTTGGCCAGGAAAAACAGGCCGATCACCTGCACCACCCAGGCGCCCGTCAGCAGGAAGCGCTTGTTCACCCGGTCCCCCGCCCAGCCCACCACCACCCGAAACACCGCGCTGGTGACGGCGTAGACTGCGAAGATGTTGGCTGCCAGTTGCGGCTCGAAGCCGACGTCAGTGAAGTAGATGATCATGTGGACGGTGATGATAGAGGGGAGCATGCTCCACAGCATGAATGCAAAAGCGATGAGCCAGAAGGCGCGGGTCCGCAGCGCATCGCCGGGGGTAAAATTCACCTCTGGGCGCTCGGCCTGCTGTCCGGCTCCACCAGGCCCGGCCCCGGCGCTCCCGGCGTCGTTGGGCTGGTCGCCATCCGGCAGATAGCCGTGGTCTTCGGGGCGGTGCCGCATGGCCAGGGCCGAGGCGACCCCCACGCCGAGGAACACGAAGCCGCTGACCAGCGCGGCGCCCCGCCAGGTGTGCTGCTCGATGATGAGGTTCACCACCGGCACCAGGAGCCCTCCCATGGCGATGCCCGCGAAGAGCAGCCCCAGCACAAAGCTGCGCTTGCGGATGAACCAGTTGGCCAGCGCGGTCTGGATGGGCGCAATGGTGCCGAAGCTGGACCCCAGGGAGAGGATGAAAATGTACACCAGGGCGAAGCTCAGGAAGTCCTGCGCGCCACTCAGCGCCATGAAGCCGGCCGCGACCAGGCTCACCCCCAGGAGCATCATGCGCCGGGGGCCAAAGCGGTCGATGAAGAAGCCAGCCACGGGGCTGAGGACGCCGCCCTCCAGGCGGCTCAGGGAGATCACCCCGGAGATCTCGGTCCGGGTCCAGCCGAACTCCTGGGTGAGGGGACGCACGTAGGCGCTGAAGCCGTAGGCGTAGAGGGCGCCGTTGACCAGGCTCATGGCCAGGCCCGCCGCCACCATCCACCACCCGTAGAAGATGCGCCGTTGTTGCGCTGGGGGCGCCACGCGCGTCTGTAGGTCCATCACTCCGGTCCTTCTGGTGGGATCGCCTGCCGCCATCGAGCTGCGGGCAGGCGCAGGTTCCCCGTCACACCGCTCCCGACACGCCGCCGTCCACGTTGATGGCCGCGCCGGTGACGAAGGAGGCCCGGGCCGAGGCGAGGAAGGTGATGACGTCGGCCACCTCCTCCGCCTCGCCGATGCGCCCCAGGGGCATGTTCTTCCCCATCTCCCGATAGGCCTCTTCCAGAGGGAGGTTGGGGAAGCGTCGCTGCGCGCCCCGGCTGATCTGTCCGCTCTTGATGGTGCTGACACAGACGGTATTCACCAGGATGTTGTCCTTGGCCAGCTCCTTGGAGAGGGCCTTGGTGAGGGCGATGCCCGCGGCCCGGCTGACGGAGGTGGGCACCGAGTTGGCGCCCGGCTGCTTGCCGCCGATCATGGTGACGTTGATGATGCGGCCGCCGCCCCGCGCCCGCATGGAGGGGATGGCCAGGCGGCTGCTGCGGATGGCCCCAAAGAGCTTCAGCTCCAGATCCGCCTGCCACCCTTCGTCGGACACCGACTCGAACGGGTTGGCGTTGGAGCTGCCGGCGTTGTTCACCAGGATGTCGATGCCGCCCCAGGTCTCAATAGTCCTGCGCAAGAAGCCCTCGAGCTGGGCGGCGTCCGTCACGTCCGCGGCCACGGCCAGCACGTCGCCGCCGGTGGTTGCCCGTATCTCCTGAGCCGCCGCCTCCAGCATGTCGGGGCGCCGGGCGCAAACAGCCACCTTTGCCCCCTCCCGGGCCAGGGCCGTGGCAGTGGCCTTGCCGATCCCCTCGCTGGCGCCCGTCACGACAGCTACTTTGCCCGTCAGTTCCAGGTTCATCCCGATCCTCCTGCGTGGTCGCTGGGGGCACTGTACCATTGGCGGCTTCCCCTGGCAACGGGAGCGGCGGATTGCTTTATAATGGCCTTGTGAAAGACCTGGCGGTCATCATCGTCAGCTACAACGTGCGGCAGCTTCTGGAGGACTGTCTGGCCTCCGTTCTGGCAAGCCATGGCGTCAGCTTCGACGTGTGCGTGGTGGACAACGCCTCCCACGACGGCAGCGGCCAGATGGTGCGAGAGCGCTTTCCTCAGGCCGTCCTGCTAGAGAGCCCCTGGAACGGCGGCTACTCCTACGCCAACAACCTGGGCATGGAGCGCCTGGGCGTCTGGCCTCCGAGACCTGGACAGGATCCTATGGCGCCAGGCCACCGGTACGTTCTACTCCTCAACCCGGATACCCGGGTCGGCCCCCAGGACATGGCGCGTGCCGTGGCCTACCTGGACGACCATCTGGATATGGGCATCCTTGGCCCCAAGCTGGTGCGGCAGGACGGCAGCCTGGACCTGGCCTGCCGCCGCAGTTTCCCTACCCCGGCGGTGGCCCTCTACCGCGTGCTGGGTCTCAGCAAGCTCTTCCCTCGCAGCCGGCGCTTTGCTCGCTACAACATGACCTACCTGGACCCCGACGAGACGGCGGAGGTGGACGCCGTGGCCGGCGCCTTCATGCTGGTGCGGCGGGAGGCCATTCTCCAGGCGGGGCTGCTGGACGAGAGCTTCTTCCTCTATGGCGAAGACCTGGACTGGGCGCTCCGCATCAAGGCCCAAGGCTGGAAGGCGGTCTACTATCCTGCAGTGACGGTACTCCACCACAAAGGTGGGAGCAGCAGGAACCACCGCCGCCGCAAGACCATCGAGTTCTACCGGGCGATGCTCATCTTCTACCAGAAGCATTACGCTCCGCAGACCTTCTTTCTGCTGCGGTGGCTCATCGTGGCCGCCATCCTGGGCCGCGGGGCCCTGGCCTACGTCCAGGACCTGCTCCTGGCTGGCGCCGTGGACTGGGCGCGCTCGCTGCGGACGGCCCGCACCCAGTCCTGAGCCCCGCAAACTGCATGGAACGGCCTTCCGGCGTTCCCGTCACACTGCGGCTGGAGTGAAGTGTGGATCGCCGCCCCTGGATTTCGCTCCTGCTGGCCCTCCTCATGGGCGTGCTGGACGTGGCCATGGTGGCCGCTGCCCTGGGGCTGGCCTACTGGCTCCGTTTCGAGACGGCGCTGCTGCCGGCGCCCGAGGAGTACCATGCCTGGAGCACCTACCTGCCCCTGATGCTGACCCAGGCGGTGATGCTCCCAGTAGTCTTTGCCACCCGCAGGATGTACGCCCTCCGGCGTAACACCTCCCGCCTGGACGAGCTGTTGCAGGTGTTCATCGCCGTGTCCCTGGGAATGCTGCTGGCCCTGGGACTCTTGGCGCTCTTCCCTGGGGATCCCTCCTTCTCCCGGGCGGTGCTGGCCATCGCCTGGCTGCTGGCGGTGGCGCTGGTGTGGTCCTCCCGCCTGCTCCAGCTCTGGCTGCACGGGATCCTGCGGCGAGCGGGTCTGGCCAACGAGCGGGTGCTGCTCGTGGGCAGTGGCCCAGTGGCCAGGGCCGTCATGGAGAAGATGCATACCATGCCCACCTGGGGCTACCGGGTCGTGGGCTACATAGCCGACGGACGCCCCAGCGGGGATGCCGGGTGGGAGACCCTGGCGGCCCTGGGCGACGTCGCAGACATTGAAGACGTGGTGCGGCGCCACGGGATCACCGAGGTGATCATTGCGGAGCCGGCCCTCAGCCACGGCCAGCTTTTCGACATCGTGCGGCGGTTGGACCCCAGGACCGTCAGCATCAAGGTCTTCCCCGATGTCTTCCAGCTCATCGCGTCCCCCGCCTCCATCAGCGACCTGCACGGCCTGCCGCTGGTGAGCGTGCACGACGCCGCGTTGCGGGGCTGGCGGCTGGCCGTGAAGCGGGTGGTGGACGTCTCGGTGGGCGCCGCAGTGCTGGTGCTGCTGTCACCCCTCATGCTCCTGATGGCGCTGCTCATCAAGCTGACCTCTCCGGGCGGGCCGGTGTTCTACGTCCAGGAGCGGGTGGGGCTAGACGGCCGCCCCTTCTGGGTCCTCAAGTTCCGCTCTATGCGGCCCGACGCCGAGGCCACCACCGGCCCGGTATGGGCCAGCCGTGGGGACCCCAGAGCCACCCCCCTGGGCCGCTTCATGCGGCGCTTCTCCATCGACGAGCTGCAGCAGTTCGTCAACGTGCTGGTGGGCGACATGAGCATCGTGGGGCCGCGGCCGGAACGGCCTCAGTTTGTCGAGCAGTTCAGCCAGCGCATCCCCAACTACCTCCAGCGGCACCGGGAGAAGGTGGGGCTGACGGGGTGGGCGCAGGTCAACGGCCTTCGGGGTGACACCAGCATCGAGGAGCGCACGGCCTACGACCTCTGGTATGTGGAGAACTGGACCCTCTGGCTGGACTTCAAGATCATGTTGCGCACCATCTTCGCCATTTTCAAGCATAGCAATGGGTAATCACCGCCCGTGGTCTCAGGCGGGTAGGAGTAAGCTGTGAGCAAGTTCTTGAAGGTCTCGTGCCTGGTGGTCCTCATCGGGCTGGTGATCGCCGGCTCTTGCGGCACCGGGGTGCTCATCGGCGCCGCGCTGCGCACCGGGCCTCTGGAGGGCATTGGAAAGGACGCCGTGGCCGTGGTCTATGTCGAGGGCGCCATCCAGAGCGGGCAGGACGGCGGAATCTTCGGAGCGAGTGGCGCCGCCTACAGCGATACGATCATCCGCTGGCTACGGCGAGCGCAGGACGACCGCTCCGTCAAAGCGGTGGTGCTGCGGGTGGACAGCCCGGGCGGCGGCATCACCCCCTCCGACGAGATCCGCAACCAGGTGGCGAAGCTGGCCAAGACCAAGTCCGTGGTGGCCTCCTTCGGCGCCGTCGCGGCCTCGGGCGGCTACTACGTCAGCGCGCCGGCCGAGAAGGTCTACGCCAACGAGACCAGCATCACCGGCAGCATCGGCGCCATCAGCATCGTGCCCAACGTGCAGGGCCTGCTGGAGAAGCTGGGCATCGAGACCTACATCTTTAAGAGCGGGCCCCAGAAGGACGAGACCACGGGCCTGCGGCCCCTCACCGAGGCGGACCGCAAGATCCTCCAGGGGATGATCGACGACGCCTACGAGCGGTTCGTCCAGGTGGTGAGCGAAGGCCGGGGCATGAACGCCGACGCGGTGAGGCGAGTGGCCGACGGGCGCATCTACACCGGCAAGCAGGCCAAGGCCCTGGGCCTGGTGGACGAGATCGGCGACCTGCCGGAAGCCATCCAGGGGGCCGCGCAGCTGGGCGGCATCAAGGGAGAGCCGCGGGTCATCCGCTTCCGGGCCGGTGGCGTCTTCTCGGGCGCCAGCAGCGCCCTCCTGGGCTGGCTGGGGCTGCCGGCAGCGCCGCCGCTGCCGGGCCGGAGCCAGAGCGCCTTCTCTCTCCACTACCTGTTCCTCGTCCCTTAATATGGCGTCCCTCCCACCAGGGGAGGGGGGACAAGTAAGTCCCCTCTCCCTCGATGGGAGAGAGGGCTGGGGTGAGGGTGCACCCCTATTTCGACCCAATGACATTGCATCGAAACTTCGGAAACAGCACACCAACGCCGCGCGGCCCTCTCTTAGATCGAAGCTCCCTGGGGTGGAGAACTCATCGAATGTGCTCGATTTAAGCCTTGACAGCAGGCCGCATCGGACGTACTATATCGCTACCATTCGATGAAGAGCAGCCAGTGAGCAGCAGCGATCGTCACCCATCAGAGCCGGCAGCGCAGGATACGGCCCTGCGCACCCTGGAGGCCCTGAGCCACCCGGTGCGGCTGAGGATCTTGGACCTCCTGGGCCAGCGAGAGGCCTGCTTCTGTGGCGACATGGTGGAGGTCTTTGGCATGGCACAGTCCACCGTGTCCCACCACCTGAAGGTGCTGAAGGAGGCGGGCCTGATCCGGGGAACGTCCCAGGGCATCTGGGTCTGCTATTGCCTGGACCCGGAGGGGCTGGAGCGGGCACGCCTGGCCGTGGATCGCCGACTCCGAAGAGCCACCGACTACACTCAGGAGGAGATGAAGGTGTCAGAGCAGCACGAGGCCATCAAAGAAGCGGTGCGTGGCTACTACGGCCAGAAGGCCCGGTCCCAGATCGGGCGGCTCACCAGCGCCAGCCCGCTGCTGCCGGTACTGGAGAGCGCCGCCTGTTGCAGCGCCGAGGAGACCACTGCCCCGGCCGGCGCCACGGATGCCCTGCCGGAGGATATCAGCCAGTTCAGCCTGGGCTGCGGCAACCCGGTGGGCATCGCCAGCATCCAGCCCGGCGAGGCGGTGCTGGACCTGGGCAGCGGTGGCGGGCTGGACTGCTTCCTGGCGGCCCAGCGCACCGGGCCCCAGGGCCGGGTTATCGGCGTTGACATGAACCCGGACATGGTGGCGCTGGCTCGCAAGAACACCGCCCGGGTGCAGGCCCAGAATGTGGAGTTCCGCCTGGGCGAGCTGGAGCACCTTCCCGTGGAGAGCGAGACGGTAGACCTGGTGATCTCCAACTGCGTCATCAACCTGGTGCCCGACAAGAATGCCGTGTTCCGAGAGGCCTTCCGGGCGCTCCGGCCCGGCGGCCGGCTGTGCGTGGCCGACATCGTGGCCAGCGCGCCCCTGCCGGCGTCCCTCCGGGACGACCCCCAGCAGTGGTGCGGCTGCGTGGCCGGTGCCATCCCCCAGGAGGAGTATCTGGAGCGGCTACGGGCTGCAGGATTCCAGGACCTCCAGGTGCTCCAGTCTGCCCCCACGGGCCAGGCCCTGGCGGACGGTGTCTGCCTCCTGAGCGCCACCATCGCTGCCGTCAAGCCGTAATCCAGGGCGCCGGGCCACAAGATCGCGCTGAGGAGCAGCTTGTTTGTGCAGAGGGCAATACAAGACATGGTTAGGGGATGCTGCTAGCGACGCTGGTTGTAAAGGGCAGGCCCCTATCTTCACGAGCATCAAACCGCGCTCGGTGGATGGAACAGGTTCGTGAGGCAGCCAAGCCGAAATTTAGCACTCCCCGAGATGATCAAGATCTGAAGATTCAAGTAACCTTCTTCTATGTGAACCCTCGGACGTTGGATGTGGACAACATGCTAAAGCTCATCTGTGACGCTCTGAAGGGTATAGCGTATAATGACGACAGTCAGCTCTCGGACGCTCATGCTCGTAGACGAGACATCCAGGGCTCCTATCGCCTTGAGGATGTACCCGTAGAATTAGTAGAGGCTCTGGCTGACGGGGAAGAATTCGTTTTCATCGAGGTCTCCACGCTTGGAGAATCCGTCAGAGAACTATGAGTGATAAGCGTCCATACGATAGGGAACGCCACAAGGTCGCGCAGCTTGCGTTGGAGTATCGTCGCAAAGGCTACGAAGTCCTCTCCGACGCACTGCTTCCTGACGGAAAGCTCCGGGCCGATCTCCTCGTCAGGAAGGGAGACCAGGTTATCGTGATCGAAGTAACATCATCGAAGTCACTGCACTCGCAACGCAATGCTGTGTCGCAGTTGGCTGCGTACGTGGCCACTCTACCAGGGGCCAGATTTGATCTGGTCCTCACCAATCCCCGCAAAAGACGGTGAAGACGGGTCAAACCTGATAGGCCTCCCTTCCGTTGGGTCATCTTAAGGCGTCTACACAGCGCCGGCAAGCGAAAGGATAAACGACGCCCCACCACGACCGCAGCGCCTGGCTCCACCGACCCGTGCAGCCTTTTGAGGTGCGGCCGGGGGACTCCGCGTCTGACCTGCTGCGCAAGATGGCCGGGACCGCCTTCCAGGCCCGCAACCTGGGACGGGCTGCGGAGATCTGGGGGCAGATGCTGGCCGGCAAGACCACCATCATCTTCGCCCTCTCCGGCGCGCTGGTGCCCGCCGGCATGCGGAAGCTCCTGGTCTACCTCATCCAGCACCGCTACATTGATTGCCTGGTCTCCACCGGCGCGCAGCTCTTCCACGACCTGAACGAGACCCTGGGGCGCCCCCACTACCAGGGCCATCCCGAGATGGACGACGCCGCGCTGCGGCAGCAGCGGGTGGTGCGGATGTACGACGTGCTGGCCGATGACCGGGGCCAGGACGCCTCGGAGCGGTTCATCAAGGCCTTTGCCGAGCAGCTCCCCGACCAGCCTTTCACCACCCGCGCGTTCCTTTACCGCCTGGGCCAGCACCTGCGGGAGCACGCCGGCGACGAGGGCATCCTCACCGCCGCGGCCGCTGCGGGCATCCCCGTTTTCTGCCCCGCGCTGGGAGATAGCATCCTGGGGACGGCCCTGGCCTGGGCCCGCTACGAAGGCAAGAGCCAGCTTCAGATCGACATCGTGCAGGACCTGCTGGAGACCAGCCGGCTGGTGGAGCAGACGGAGCGGCAGGGCGGCCGCACCGGCCTGGTCATCGTCGGGGGTGGCACACCCCGGAACTACGCCCAGCAGTCGGCCACCCTGGGCTACATGGCCGGCGAGGACCTCTGGTACAAGACCCACCTCTACGCCATCCAGATCACCACGGACGTGCCCCAGTGGGGCGGTCTCTCCGGCGCCACCTTCGAGGAGTCCAAGTCCTGGGGCAAGTTCGACCTGGCAGAGGCCCAGACGGTCCACGTCTATTGCGAGGCCACCATCGCGCTGCCCCTGCTGGCCACTGCGGTGGCAGAACGGCATCAGGACAGCGTGGGCGGCCGCTCTCGCCCGATCTTTCAACTGGAGGGCGAGTTCTCCCTCTCCTGGAGCGGCTAGCGCCAGGACTTCCCACTCGTGTGGTGTTCTTGAAGTCCGTTCATGGTGAGCCTGTCGAACCATTGTGACTTCTACGCCTGCTCTGTCATGCTGAGCCCTTCGAGGGCCTCAGGGTAAACTGCGCGACGCATCTACATCAGGGCTAGTACCTACTTTCGGAAAAGAGCGTTATGACCAGCCGCTCGTGGTGAGCCTGTCGAACCATGAGCGGCTCACCCTTCGACAAGCCCTTCGGCGTTGCTCAGGACAGGCTCAGGGTGAGCGGGATTGGGCTGGTCTTTGTGACGCTGATTTAGAACACTAGGCACTAGCTGCTGTTGCGAATGGCACCCTACCCTCAAGCTAACTGGTTTTCCCTCAGCCCCCCTCACTTCCTCGCCCCTGCTGCCGAAAGTAGAGAGCAGGATGGCGCCACGGCGGAAACTTTTCCCGACCCTGGTGGTACTAGAGGTAATGTTTTCCGGTACGAAAGCCTCAGCACACTGTACTGGCGCTTACTGACGCACGGTGGCGGCCCGACTATCCTGGAGACAGCAGCAATGCGCGCGGCAGTGGCTCAGAAGGCCGGATCAGGGAGGAAAGGAAGATGCTGGTACGAGGCGAGGTGGTGTGTCTGAACTGCGGGCGCTTCCTCGGGCAGCTAGAAGGAGAGCGGGAGCGTCCCTACTGGCATGCGCGGGTCGCTCACCCCGCGGGTGGCCGCAAGATCATCCGGACCGCCTCCGGCTTGCGGTGCGGCTACTGCGGGGGCAGGGCTTTTATCGAAAACCTGGAGCGGGTGCCGCGCGTCGCCTGATGTAGCTGTACCCACCCCATAGATGCAGCTGGAGGGCGGCGGGCAAGTCCGAGACTAGTACCTACTTTCGGAAAAGGGCGTGATTATCAGCCGCTCGTGGTGAGCCCTTCGGCAGGCTCAGGACAGGCCTGTCGAACCATGAGCGGCTCACCCTTCGACAAGCCCTTCGGCGTTGCTCAGGACAGGCTCAGGGTGAGCGGGATTGGACTGGTCTAGTAACGCTGATTTAGGACACCAGGTGCTAGGACGCCTTCTCCGCGGCTTCCCGCTCCTTCTTCGCCTGCTCGATGATCTTCTGCGCCAGATGCGCCGGCACCTCTTCGTAATGGCTTAGCTCGGTGGTAAAGGTGCCACGCCCCTGGGTGATGGAGCGGATATCTGCCGCGTAGTGCTGTACCTCCGCCTGGGGCGCCAGGGCCTCGACGGTGCTCTGGCCATCATGGGGTGTCATCCCCAGCACCTTGGCCCGGCGGGTGTTCAGGTCGCTCATCACGTCGCCCGTCAGGCCTTCCGGCACCGTGACCTTCAGGCTGACAATAGGCTCCAGCAGCACCGGCTGCCCTTTTTGCACGCCTAGCTTGAAGGCCTGGGCCGCTGCGATCTGGAATGCAATGTCCGACGAATCTACCGGGTGATAGCTGCCGTCGAAGAGGGTGACCTTCAGGTCCACCACCGGGAAGCGGGCCAGCACTCCCTCCTGTATGGCCGAGTGCACCCCCTTTTCCACGGCAGGAATGTAGTTCCTGGGCACCACCCCGCCCACCACCTTCTCGGCGAACTCGAAGCCGCTGCCCCGGGACAGAGGCTGCAGCTCCAGGAACACGTGGCCATACTGCCCGTGGCCACCGGTCTGCTTCTTGTGCTTGTACTCGGACTTCACCGGCATGGAGATGGTCTCCTTGTAGGAGACTTTGGGCGTGCCGATCACCACGTCCACCCCGAACTTCCGCTTCATCTTCTCCACCGCGATCTCCACGTGAGACTCGCCGATGCCCGAGAGGATCGTCTCACTGGTATCAGTATCGCGGTGCACATGGAGCGTGGGGTCCTCCTCCACCAAGCGCGCTAGGGCCGGCCCCATCTTGTCCAGGTCCACCTTGGTGCGGGGATGGACCGCCGCGCTGTAGAGGGGCGGAGGGAAGCTGATGGGCGCGATGGTCACCGGATGCTCCCGTGCCGTGAGGGTATCGCTGGTGGTGGTCTCCGTGAGCTTGGCCACGGCGCCCAGGTCACCCGCTCCCACTTGCTGCGTCGGCTCCTGGGTTTTGCCCCGCACCAGGAGGAGCTGACCCACTCGCTCTTGCTTGCCCTTATTAGCATTCCATACCTGGAGGTCGCTCCTGAGGGCGCCGCTGAACACCCGGAAGTAGGTGAGCTTGCCCAGGTAGGGGTCGGCAGTAGACTTGAAGACGAAGGCAGCCAGGGGACCCTGTGGATCGGCAGACAGCTCCTCTTCCTGATTAGTCTGGGTGTTCCTGACCTTGACGGCCCCCCGGGCCACCGGTGAGGGCGCGACGGCCAGGAGGCTGTCCATGTAGCGCCGGACGCCCGCATTCTGGAGCGCGGACCCTGCCAGCACCGGCACTACCGCGCCACTTGCGACGGCGGTTCTGAGCCCGCGCCACAGCTCCTCCTGGGTCAGCGTCTCGCCCTCCAGGTACTTGGTCAGCAGCTCGTCGTCCGTCTCCGCCACGGCCTCAATGAGCTTCTCCCGATGGCTGGCCACGTCGTCCTGAAGCTCCGTCGGGACCGGGGCTTCAGTGCCCTCGATACCCAGAAACGCCTTCTGGTCAATGATATCCACCACGCCTTTGAAGCTGGCCTGCGCCCCGATGGGGAGCTGAAGCGCCACGCACTTGCTGCCCAGGGAGCGCTGCATCTGCTCAAGGGTGCGGGCGAAGTCGGCGTTCTCTCGGTCCATCTTGTTGACGAAGGCCATCCTGGGAAGTCCGGCCTCATCGGCGTACTGCCATACCAGCTCCGTCCCCACCTCGACGCCTGAGGCGGCGCAGACCACGATGCAGGCAGCGTCGGCCACCCTGGCCGCGGCCTTCATTTCGCCCACGAAGTCGGCATAGCCAGGGGCATCCAGCAGGTTAATCTTGGCCCCTTTCCACTCCAGGGGGAGGAGCGAGGTGCTGGTGCTGATCTTGCGCTTCTGCTCGTCGGGGTCCCAGTCGGAGGTGGTCGTACCGTCGTCGACCCGACCCATGCGGTTGATCACGCCGGTGTTGAAGAGCATGGCCTCGGACAGAGAAGTCTTTCCCGCTCCCCCGTGGGATAGCAGGACGATGTTACGGATCAGCTCCGGCTGATAGCTCTGCATGACCTCTTGCCTCTTCCCCTTGGTGGTTCTGGCAGCATTGTAGCCCAAGGGCAAAAGGGGCCGCAACGCGCCGTCACCGAAACCGTTTTCACCCTCCCCTAGCCCCTCCCTAGAAGGGAGGGGAATACCATTCCTCCCCCTGCCAGGGGGAGGCTAGGAGGGGGTGAGAACTTTGCACTCCCCTTGCCCCCTTCAGCAGGCTCTGGGCGAGCCTCTCGACTAGGCTCGAGGAGCGGGCTTACAAAATATGCTCGGACCCCGCCGCAGCCCCCGGCTACGGCAAAGCGGCGGTCTGAGAGGCGGGCTTCCGTGCGCCCGGCGCACGGGTGATGAGGTAGAGGGAGGCGTTGGCAGCCAGTCCCAGCAGGGCCGTTACCAGGATCAGGCCATCCACACCCCAGGCTTCGGCAAAGAAGCCACCCAGCCACCCACCCAGGAGCTGCCCAACGCCCAGAAACACCGAGTAGAGCCCCATCATCCCACCACGGTTCTCCGGGAACTGCTCCGAGAGCTCCGCCAGGTAGGCCAGCGCGGCGGGGGTGAAGCCGCTCACCGCCAGGAGGATGAGCACGATGACCACCGTCAGGATAGCGATCTGGGTCACAGCATCCTTCGGGGTGTGATTCAACCTGTACAGCACCAGGCAGAAGAGGGCTAGAGCTAGCAGCGCGCCCGCCATGATGGTGGTCGTACGCACTCGCCCAAAGGCCAGCGCCCAGGCGCCCGTTCCCAGCACCAGCACCAGGGCCACGCCCCCGGTGACCAGCCCGATGGCGGACCCGGAGAAGCCGCCCACCAGGAGCTGCGCGGGGTTATCCATCTGGGCCATCTGAAATCCCAGGTGGATAAACCAGAGCCCCAGAATGGCGTTGACGCAAATCCAGGAGGGGGCGAAGCTGAGGGTCGGGACGTGTCGCAGCACGGTCCTGTAGAACTGCCACCCGCGCTTCCTGGGCACACTGGCTCCATTGTCTTGCACCAGCAAGAACGCGGCAGACGCCAGGAGGTACACCAGCGCGACCAGGGGAAAGGCGGAGGCGTGGAGGCGGTCCCACAGCAGGCCGCCCAGGGTAAACCCCATGGCAAAGCCCAGCACCGTGACAGACTCAAAGACCACCATAGTGCGGCCCCGCAACGCGTCGGACCGGCTGGTGGCAACCGCCAGGTAGCCCAGCACCGAGGGGACCGAGCTGGCGGTGGAGAGCCCTTGAGCGACCTTGGCCAGCAGAAAGACGGGGAGCGCGGAGGCAAAGGTCAGCACTCCAACACCACCTGCGCCCAATACCCCACTGAGCCGCATGAAGGTCTGGCGGCCGTAGCGGTCGCTCAGAGAGCCGAAGATGGGGGAGAAGACCAGCTCCGTGGAGTAGAAGGCGACCGCCGTGAGGCCGAGGAAGGTCGCCGGCACCTCCTGAGTAGTGCTGTCGATATGGGCCAGAGAGAGGGAGACCAGGGACAGGGCGGCGGAGGACGCGCTGCGCAGGAGGAAGTTCCCGCCGATGCAGCCCGCGATGGAGAGCCAGGGAAAGCCGGTCTCTTGCCCGGCAGCACGTGCCATTATGCAGGACTTTCTATGGGGAAGGATCGTAAGGTAGATTATCTCTATGGATCAGCATGTCTGTCAAGGGTTGCCCAGGCGCCCGATCTGGGTTACAATCACTCCTGCCGGGAGCGGCAGGCCTGCCTGTGGTGTGGGCATGCGCCCTGCCGAGGTAGCTCAGTTGGTAGAGCACGTGACTGAAAATCACGGTGTCCGCAGTTCGATTCTGCGCCTCGGCACCATCTCCGTGCAACCGCACCACCGAACACGCCCATAGCCCGCTCAGAGGCTGTGTGTTTTTGGCCGAGCGGCGTTGCCTGAGCCTTATCGAAGGCACCGCCGCCAATCCTTTCGACAAGCTCAAGGAACCGCGGCTGGCATATTTTCATAGCCCGCTCAGGGTGACATTTGCGACGTTTTCGGGGACACCAGGCTAAGGAAGCGGCAGCGTGAGCCGCTCGTCCCTCCTGAGCACAACCTGGCGCTTCAGCCGCGGTGTTAGCTCGCCGTCCCCTCCCTCTGGCGCCACCAGCGTGACCGTGGTGGGTAGCTCTTCGACACCCGGCTGCTTGAGGAGCGTGAGCTGGTACTGTCCGGATCCCGCCGTGATCTCCCGCGGGGGCACGTAGGCGAACTCCACCTGCCGGGTTTCCCCCGGCGGCAACACCACCAGCCCTGCCAGCACCGTCGCCTCGCCTTCCGAGAACCACTCCAAGGCGCTGCTCAGCCCCGTCGCGCCGGCGGGGATGCTCCCGCTGGGCACATAGACGCGCAGATAGCTCTTGTAGCAGGAGTCGTCGGCGGTGTAGAAGTCCACCTCCTCGGCAGAGCAGTGCCGGGCGGGCGCCGAGTTGCCGTTCCGGTAGGTCACCGTCACGCGAGCGCCCGCCGGAGCTGCGTCTGGCCCCAGCCGCAGCTGGTAGTCCACGGTGCGTCCCACGTAGCGGTTGGCCTTGCTGTAGCCCACGTTGGTCTCCACCACCAGGAGAAAGTCGCCCTGGGCCGGCGGGCGCACGCCCCCATCCCATCCCACCGCCGCCAGGGGCTGAGCCACGGAAGGCTCGTGGAAATAGAGCAGCAGGTGCTTCTCGCGCAGGGAGGTCCGCAGAGCCTCCGCCACCCGCAGCCACTGGCCCGGCTCCAGGGCCTTGGCCCGCTCCAGGAGGGCATCGGCCAGCTCCCGCACAAAGGCCTTGCGGTCCGGAAGCACCACTTTCCTTAGGTCTTCCGCCTCCCGGGTGTCCTCCTTGTACCCGGGAGGGTGAGCGTACACCTCGATAATCTGCATGAAGTTGGTGGCGTCCACTCGCTCTTCAAAGGCAGGCACGTCCACCGGACCCAGGATCCGCAGCGCCATCTCCAGCAGCGTCTGGTCATAGGCGAGGACACCATCTACGGGTTCTCCCTGCTCGTGCCAGAGAAACGCCTCTGCCTGTCGGGCCGAGGTGGGGAAATCGGCCCACCAGTTGGAGTCCCGCAGTCGCCAGACCCCCATGAGCATGTAGCGCTGATAGGGCGCCGGCGGGGGCAGCGCCACGTAGCTGGTGGCCGCGTCGAAGGCGTAGCTATCCCGATAATCCAGGCGCACCAGCTCCCCCAGGTGCAGCGTCAACAGACCTGCGGTGCCGATGAAACCACCCGTCGCCCGCAGCTCATCGTTGTTCTGGCCCAGCAGGAGGTAGGTCTGGGGTTGGCGCAGGCCCGCGAGCCGGGGGAGCGCCACCGCAAGCCCCACCGCCCCCTCGATGTCGGGCAGCAGGCCATCCAACTGCTCCAGCGGGGCACGCAAGGCCGGACCGAGCAGCGCGACGTCGCCCACGGCGGCGCGGCGCTCCCTGAGGCGAGCGATGGCTTCTTGAGCCCGGTTCAGCTCGGGCGAGCCGGCCTCCAGCGCTTCCAGGAACATGGCGGGCGATGCGTCCCCCTGCTGCCACGCCCGCAGCGCCGGCGCCAGGCCGCGCAGGCCGTGGTCTCCCGCCTGGGCCGCAGCCACGCCCAGGGCCAACAGGCCCGGGGCCGCAGCCAGCTCTGGGCCTATGCCGGGCGCCCATCCCGCTCTGGAGAGCGCTGGCGCGAGGGGGCTGAGGGCCCCATCCATCGCCTCCAGGCCCTGCCGGAGAGTGGACATAGACGCCTCGGCCTGACTCAGGGCTTCGGCCGTGGGCCTGCCCTGCTGCACCACCTGGGCGGCCACCCGGCGCAGGTCCAGGGCAGCCGTCGCCATCCCATAGGCCCAGAGGGCCAGGTAACCCAGGTAGAACAGGGCCACCGCTCCGGCCAGGAGCGCTATCCTCCTGAGGGTGACCACCCGGCGCGCGCTTCCAGTTGATGAAGAAGGAGGGGTGGGGCCACCCACCCGCTGGGTATTGGCGGTGGTCACGGCCGCTGGGCCCCGTTCTGGGCGAGCTGACGGTACAACGCACCCACGCGCGTAAGGTACGCGGAGGGTCCGGCGCCCTGCACCAGCACCAGGCCGCCGGACTCGGCGGCCCAGGGCTCCCGATAGGGATGGCTGGAGAAGAGGAACCACCGCTGGATGTTCAGGGGTTGGGCATTGGAGCGGAGCCAGCTCACCATCCCCTCGAGGTAATCCTTAAGGCGGTCCTCCCGCAGCGCTCCCACGGGGTAGGCCAGGCTGTCGCTCCCTGCGGACTTCCACTGGATGCCGTCGTAGGCCCAGACCACAGAGAACTCCGTGACCCAGATAGGCTTGGCTCCGCCCTCGGGAAGGGTGCTCAAGTACTCACGAAAGGCGGCCACCTCCCGGATCTGGGCCTGGTAGTCGCCCTGAGGGAGCTGCGTCCAGTCCAGGTCGTAGGTGTGGATGCTCCATACGTCTACGGGTGGTTCCTGGCCATACAGCGTGAGGTAGGCACGCCGGAAAGCCTCAAGCCAGCCCCTACCTGGTACGTACCCCTGGCAGCCCCGGCAGGTAGCATCGAAGTTCAGGATCTCGGGGGCTACGATCTTGGCCTGCGGGTCCGCTGCCTTGAGGGTGGCCACTACAGAGTTGAACACCCGCGCGTAGGACTCCGGGTCCAGATCGTCCTGGGCGGGCGAGTTCGGCTCATTGCCGACGATCCAGTAGCTCCCCGGGCGGCGCCGGGCGGCGGACTGTAGCTCCTCCGCGGTGCTGGACTGGTTGGCCCGGACCTTCAGCGCCTTGGCGGCTCCCGCAGGCACGCCGCGCACGTCGAAGCTGTAGTCCAGGTACCAGCGGATCCCCATGAGCTGGAGGCTGCGCTGGAAGAAGGTGTTCTCGGTGAGGATGACACCGAACCGGTCGTCGGCGGGCGCCGTGGCCGCCGTCACGTCGGTGATTTCAGGTGGCGGCTCCGCCATCTGGGGCTCTGTCGGGGGCACGTTGGCAGACCGCACGAGTGAGCCTGCCATCCAGCCACCGACCATGGTCACCCCGATCAGGGCCACGAAGGCTGCAACTAGCAGGAGCGACCGTCTGGCGGGAAGAGGGGGGTCTTGGGGGATCACTCGCTATGTCACGTTCCTTGAGCGCACTGGGTATCTCGAGTATAGTCCATCTGAGAGGGCACTGGGAAATGCGCCGGGGCGAGGGTGTTTATCAACCTGCCACCTCAGGCTCAAGCCTGAGGCATGCTGAGCGGCTATGCTGCAGGCTTCAGCCTGTAGTACGGAGTTATGAAACACTCTCCCGGGGCAGCAGGACAGAGACAGCCGCTGCCATGAGGGGAGGATCACTCATCGCGTGACCAACGCCATGATGGCAGACAGTTCCCTGGGTGACCGGCTCAGAGATACTCCCCTCGCAGCCTACCTGCGGGCCACCGGTGTGCTCCTGGCGCTGGGGGTCCTGCTGAAGCTGGCCGGGGCTCTTCTCCAGGCATTGCTGGCGGCCCTCTTCGGCGTCGGGCCGGAGCTCGACGCCTACTTTGCCGCGGTAGCCCTCCCCAATCTCCTCATCAGCTTCCTGATCCTGGGCCCTCTGGGGCTGGCCCTGGTGCCGGGCCTGGCCCGGGCCGCAGGCCCGGCGGCGCTCCAGCAGAGCCAATCAGCCCTGTCTGCGTTGCTCACGCTGACGCTGGGACTGAGTGTCACCTTCACGGTGGCTGGGTATCTGGCGGCGCCAGCCATCATCGCGGCCCTTGCCCCTGGCTTCGGTCCAGGGGTTGCCGGACTATCGGTGGAGCTGTTCCGGCTGACGCTGCCGGCGGTGGGCCTGGCGGCGCTGAACGCCCTGCTGCGCGGGGTCTTCCACGCTTTCCAGCGCTTCGAGGTGCCCACAGGCGCCTATGTGCTCAGCGACCTGCTCCAGATCGTGGCCCTGGTAGCCCTCTCGCCCGCCATGGGCATCCATGCCGCGGCGGCGGGGATGGTGCTGGGGGGCGCTGCGGCCCTCGTCTGGCAGTGGTGGTTGCTGGCACGGGCCGGCCTGAAGCTGGGGCTGGCGAGACCCTCCTGGGGCCCGGATCTCCGGCGCCTGGCCGGCCCCCTGGCAGTCATAGGGCTGGCGATGGCAGCCTTTCAGTCCATGGGACTCTGGGCCCGGCTCTACGCCTCGGAGCTGGGGCCGGGCAGCGTGGCCATCCTGAACTATGGCCTCGGCTTCGATAAGGTGGTGGGCGGGCTGGTGGCCGTCAGCGCCGCCACGGCGGTCTATCCTACCCTGGCGGCCCAGGCCGCCACGGCAACCGCCGACGCGGCCCAGGGCGTGCGGCGCGGTCTGCGCGGCGTGCTGCTGCTGAGTCTCCCGCTGGTGCTCCTCATCGTGACCCTGCGGCATCCGCTGGTGCGCCTCTGGCTGGAGCGGGGCCGCTTTGGTCCGGAGGACTCCATCCAGGTGAGCGCGCTGGTGATGCTCCTGGCCCCAGCGCTCCTGGCAGGGGCCGTCGCTTATCCGCTGCTGTACGCGTTCCATGCCCTGGGGCAGCTCCGAGCGCCAGCCTTCATCTGCCTCATGGGGACAGTGGCCGGCGCGGCCCTGGGCTACGCCCTCAGGGTCCCCTGGGGGCTGCAGGGCGTCGCTCTGGCCGTCTCTCTGAGCGGCGCGGGGACGTCGCTGGCCCTCCTCCTGGTGCTGACGCGCCGGTTGTCCGGGTTGTGGGGCCTTCGGGAGGTGCGCTTCACCGCAAAGCTCGCCCTGGCAGGCGGCGCGGCAGCGGTAGTATCGGGATGGGATCCGCAGCAAGCCCCGGCCTGGCTCGCGCTGGGGTTGGGTGCGGCGGGCGGCGGAGCAGCCTACCTCCTGGCACTCCTGCTGCTACGAGTCGAAGAGGCGCAGGAGGCGTGGCGCTGGCTCAGGCAGCGGCTAGGGCGGTTCCTCCCTACCCTCAGATAGCCCCGCTCCCAGAGTGGCTCCCCGTCGAAAGAGCCGACCCCACAGCCCCCGGGACGGGAAAGCGACGGCGCCCGCGCCAAACCCTACCAGGAGGCCGCCGGCCCTGAGTAGCAGCATGGCCGGGGTGATGGCGAGCACCGCGCGGTCTCGCTTCCAGACCAGCCGGAGCAAGGGCGCTGCCGAGCCAAGAAAGCAGGCCAGCAGCGCCGGCAGCCCCCACAGCCAGTCCGCATCTTCCAGCCCCAGGAGAGCCACCACCCCCGCAAGGGCCACCAGCGCCACCTGGAGTTTTAGATTCTGGGGGGTGTGCGAGTCCCGGATCAGGGTGCGGGGGTGCTTCCACCGGTTCAGGGCCTGCCAGTAGCCAAAGCGCATCTTGCGCCGGGTGTACCGGGTCCAGGATGCCGGATGGGTGTGATACACCACGGCTTCTGGCAGGAAAACCATCTTCAGGCCCTGCTCGGCCAGCCGGAAGGAGAACTCCTGGTCCTCGGCGGATGCGGAGACGAAGGTGGTGTCGAACCCACCGTTCGCCAGGAAGACCTCGCGACGGTACGCTGCGGAGTAGGTATCGATGAAGTCGATATAGCGCTCCTGGGCCATGCGCTGGTATTTTTCTTTGTACTCCAACTGGACAAAGCGGGCCACCAGCGCCCGCTGGGCCGTGCGATAGCGCCCTTTGGCGCCCACGATCTCGGGCTGTGAAAAGGGCCGCAGCATGGCCTCTAGCCAGCCCGGCGTAGGTACGCAGTCGGCGTCGAGAAAGAGGAGCATCTCACCCTGGGCCGCCCGGGCGCCCAGGTTGCGGGCCGCCGCGGGACCGGCGTGGGCCTGGCGCAGCACCTGCACGGGATAGCGGCCCGCCATCGCGGCGGTGTCGTCGGAGGAGGCATCGTCCACCACGATGACTTCATATTGCTCCCGGGGCGTCGTCTGCCCCAACAGGGCTTCCAGACAAGCTCCCAGGGTGCCCCTGGCGTTGTAGGCAGGGATGATGACCGAAGCTCGCAGGGCCATGTTACGCGCCAGTCCGAGGCTGCTAGTGGTGAAAATGGGGCGAGCGCACCGCGCCCAACCTCAATGGGCGCGCCGGGCGAGCCGGAGGACAGCGGCGCGCCATAGCGCTGCAACGAGAGCAAAGAAGGCCACAAGACCCACAAGCGGCTCCCAGGGCACCGGGACGGCGCCGCCTTGCCCCTGCCCCTCCGGCGGCCGCGCCTGCCCTTCGGCGCCAGCCAAGAGGAAGGTACCCGTCCGGTTGCCCTGGCATCGTACCAACCCCTGGTCCGCGACCACCTGGCAGTGCTCCAGACGCACCCACTGGTCCGGCTGGGGTTCGAAGTGGTAGAGGGCCAAGCTCTGCTCCTGAATGCCCGCGGCCTGCACCGCGAGGAACCGTGCGGATAGCTCATAGGGCGGGAGCTGCTCCACGGGTGGGTCGAGAGCCAGGGAAAAGGCCAGGTTGGTCTGGAAGAGGCGCTGTCGCTCGGCGGCCGCTCGCTGCGGTGGCGCCAGCGCAGTGACCCCGTAGACCAGGCGCGTGGGAGACTTCGGGAAACCCGAGGGCAAGGTGAAGATGACCAGGCCGTCGGAGGAACGGAACACGCCGCCGGCGCCCGGCGCCAAGACCATCTCGCTCATCAGAGGAGCGGGACGGCCCTGGGCGTCCGCCGGCTGGAAGGGCGGCGCCGCCACCACGGGTGTTCGGGCATCCAGTACAGGCGCCGGGGAAATACTCGGCGTTGGCGACGGTGCGCTGGGGCTTGGGCCGCCCGCACCTGGAGCGGGCCTGGGTGTGGGAGACGAGACCGGCGTTACGCCGGGCCCCTGCCCACTGGGTGGGACGGGTGTAGGCGTGACCACGGGGATGGGCGTGAGCCCCGGTAGGAGTGGGCCAGTGCCCCTGGGCGTCACCTCCAGCGGTGGCGCACCGTAGACCTCCCAGGCGCCGGGCAGCGCGCTGAGGACCCCCATGGCCAGGGTGCCTGCCAGGGCCAGCGCCGTCCTGGCCACGCGTCCGGAGGGCGGCGTGGGCATCACGGTGCGACGGCGAAACTGCTGGCGGGCGTCCAGCTCAGAGGCGCCCCGTCGCCCTGGATGCGCGGCCGCACCCGCCAGTAGTAGGTGGCGCCTCCCTCCAGTGGAAACTGCGATGGAATGATGTAGGTGTTCAGGGGGCTGGTCACCCCGCCGTGGCGGAGCTCCCAGTAGAGGAAGGCGTCTGGCCCGAACCCGGGGTCTCGGCTCACCTGCACCTCGTAGTAAAAGACTTCCCGGTCCGAGTTACTCCAGGTGAGGGGAGGCGTCCGGGTGGGCACCGTGCTCCCCGGGTTGGGGAAGCTGAGGCTAATCGTCGCACTGCTCTTGGGGGGCGTGCGGAAGGCGCGCAGCGACCAGGCGCTCCAGTCCACCTCCGTTAGCTCCCCAGACGACCGGGTGGCCGCGGTGGTGCGGACGCGCCAGACGTAGGTCAGGTCGGGCAGCAGCACGTAGTTGGGATCGGCGTCCCCGAAGCTGGGACCCTTCGCCAGGTAAGACGACTCCGCATTCCGGATCAGGTTTATGCCTGGCCCATCATTGTTGAAGGGAATGACCTGGATCTGGTACTGGGTGGCGCCCGCCGGGTTCGTCCAGGAGAGCTGGGCGCTCAGGGTCGGTAGCACCACGCCATCCGCTGGCTCCGTGATGGCCGGACCCGGGTTGGTGATAGCGAAGAGCGTAAACTTGGTGAGGTGATCCACGTCGATCCAGATGACGAGCTCCGCGGCATTCACCACTCTGGTGGGCCTGGGTTCCAGCCGACCCCCCACCACGTAGCCCCCCCGGACGTCCTGGATGCTGCGACCCCTCAGGTCCTCGGGTGCTAAGTTCACCCGGATGCCAGCCGCGCGTTGCAGGGAGAAGGAGGTCCCCTGGTCGCCAGTCCCCGGCAGGATGTCCAGGCTCCAGTCCAGGAACTCTGCGCCGCTGGGAGGCAGAACGTCTGTCGGTGGGGCGTTGGCATAGGCAACTCGGAAGGATACCGAAGAGCCCAGGGCGTTCTCCGGCATGATGAAGGAGATGCCCCGATCGACACTGGAGCCGCCCAGGAGATCGAGCTGCCCCCCAGAGGCGCCCAGGGTACCCGAGGCCGATGTCTGCGACGGGGCCGGCGTGGGTACGGCGGTGGGGGTCGGGGTGGCAGTAGCCGTAGGGGTAGCGGTGGGAGCACCGCTCCCACCCCCGCCGCCACCTCCACCTGTGCTGGGCTGGCCCGTGGGCACTGGCGTGAGGGTGGGTGTTGGGGTGGGGGCCGCTCCGCCGCCCAGGTCTCGGTAGACCTCACCGGACAGGGAGAGGTTAGCCGTGGCGCCAGGGCCGGCCATGGCCGCGATGCCTCCAAACACATTGGAATACGGCTCCGGGAAGCTGAAGGCTGTGTAGAGGAACCAGCGCTCGATCTTCTTGTCCCCGGCATTCGCCTGGAGCCACCCCACGAAGGAGCGCAGGTAGCCGGTGATCTCGGTCTGCTCGTAGATGCCGGTGGGCACAATGCAGTTCTGCCGCTGGCTGCACTGGTCGTCGCCGGCAGGTGCCCAACCGGTGTAGCCCCAGATGATCCCGAACTCCGTCACCCAGATGGGCTTGCCCTCCTGGCCGCTGGAGGCGCCGTCCGGGAAGCGGAAGTTGTCCAGGAAGAGGCGGAAGGTCGGCAGCTCCTCGGCGCCCAGCCGCCAGTTCACCATGGGGGTCTCTCGCCAGTGGATGTCGTAGGTGTGGATGCCCCACACGTCCACCCTGGGAGGCGCGCCGTACTGCGTGCGGTACTCCTGGAGGAACTTCTCCACGAAGTTATGTCCCAAAGCGCCGCCGCCAGCGCACCCGCTGCAAAAAAAGTCCCAGTTTAGGACGTTCCCGGCCACCAGCTTGGCGTTGGGATCGATGGCCCGGATGGCCTCCGCGTAGTACCGGTAGCGTGAAACGTAGGTCGCTACGTTCAGATCGATCTCTTCGCCAAGGGTACAGGAGGTTGGGCAATAGACCCAGTCCTGCTCTGGCACATTGGGCTCGTTCCCGATGATCCAGTAAGCGCCTGGACTGGCGGAGGCAGCCATGCTCTGCAACGTGGCCTGGCTCAGGGGCTCCGCTTTGGTCCGGATCAACAGCACCTTGTTATAACCCGAGGGGTTCGCCGGAGTGGGGCCGAAGCTGTACCACCAGGTCATCCCCAGCTTGGTGAGGGCGTTGTTCACCTCCTCGCTGGAAGGGGGCTTCGCGAAAATGAGGCCGAAGTTGCTCGGGGCCGCCTGGGCCGGCGCCTGCTGGTTGGAGTAGAGCAGGCCTGCCAGCAGACCCAGGCTCAAAAGCAGGGAGAGGAAGAGCAGGCGAGGCAAGGGGGAACCTTCCTAGAGTACAGGATACGGGACAGGGGTATTCCCCTGTCCCGTATTGTAACACTGCGTACGCCAGGAGACCACGCCCCGCACTCCTACGGCGTCCTGAACGACCTCACCACGCTCCAGTCCACTGGCTTGCCATCCCCCTGGATCCGCGGCCGCACTCGCCAGTAGTAGGTGGCCTTCCCCTCCAACGGGTAGCGGGACGGGATCGTGTAGCTGTTCAGCGGCGTCGCCGCCCCACCGTGGATGAACTCCCAGTAGAGGAAGGGCGCACCCGGGCCCGTCCCAAAGTTCCGGTCCTTGCTCACCTGCACCTCGTAGTAGAACACCTGGGTGTTGCTATCGCTCCACCGCAGCGTCGGCCGGTTGGTGGCCACCGTGGCCACCGTGGCCCCCGTAGCCGGCTCCTGTAGGCTGATGGTGGCGCTGCTGGCGCCGGGCGTCTGGAAGGCCCGCACGTCCCACGCACTCCAGTCACTCTCGGAGGGAGGAGTCTGGGAGCTGGCGGTTCGGACCCGCCACACATACGTCATGCCCGGCAGCATCACGTAG
>JACPQN010000028.1 GCA_016190485.1 Chloroflexota bacterium | reverse complement strand
GGTGATGATCGAGGGGCCCGGCCACGTGCCGATGCACAGGATCAAGGAGAACGTCGATCGCCAGCTCGCGGTCTGCCGCGAGGCGCCGTTCTACACCCTCGGCCCGCTGACGACCGACATCGCTCCGGGATACGATCACATCACCTCGGCCATCGGCGCGGCCATGATCGGCTGGTACGGCACGGCCATGCTCTGCTACGTGACGCCCATGGAGCACCTGGGACTGCCCGACAAACAGGACGTGAAGGACGGCGTCATCGCCTATAAAATCGCCGCCCACGCCGCTGACCTGGCCAAGGGCCATCCAGGGGCACAGGCTTGGGACGACGCGCTCTCCAAGGCGCGCTTCGAGTTCCGATGGCGAGACCAGTTCAACCTCTCCCTGGACCCCGTGACGGCCGCAGAGTTCCACGACGAGACGCTACCCGCGGAGCCGGCCAAGGCAGCCCACTTCTGCTCCATGTGCGGCCCCCACTTCTGCAGCATGAAGATCACCCAGGACGTGCGGGAGTTCGCCCGCAAGAAGGGGCTGACCGACGAGGCCGCGCTCCAGGCGGGTATGGAGGAGAAGGCCACGGAGTTCCGTGAGGCGGGAGGGAAGATTTACCAGAAGGTGTAGGGAAGCTACAAGGCCTATGGCTCGACACAGAACAATAACGCAAAGGCGGAGACCCGGAAGCATCGATGTGACGTGGCGCCGTACCAAGGCGCAAGGGTTCATGACGGCGGCTGAGGTATGTCGCAGCTCTGGCGAGTTCAACGCTTCTGTTTCACGTGCATACTATGCTGCATACCATTGGGTAGCTGCATCTGGGTAGCTGCATCGCTTGAAACAAAGTACGGTCTAACGAGGAAACCCTGGGAACATAAGACTTTGCTTAATGACTATAGATCTTGCTTCTGTAACCTGTCATTTTTCTTCAACAGAAGACACGCAACTTCCTTCGACGAACTGATGCAAATGCGGTACACCGCTGATTACGAGGATGCACAACTCGATCAGCGTGACGCCGACGACGCATTTGGAATCGCGGAAGAAATTGGAAGGATCGCAAGAGAGGTATTCAGCCAATGAAGACAACCCGAAAAGAACTTGAAGAAGTAGCCCGTGAATACACTGAGTCACTTAGCAAGGAGTTTCCAGGCATTGAGGTGGCAGAGATCGTTCCTGGCGGCTTCGGCGCTGACTTGTGGATAGCTGTAAAGACCAGAGATGGCTCGACTTCGGACGTCTTGAGAGCAGCGGCCGAGTTAAATGCCCAATGGTTTGACAAGCGGGGCCTTAATATCCTTGTCACTGTAAGAGGAGGCTCCCGTCCAATCCCAGTATAGTACAGCACAGACGATCCGGAGGATTCCATGACCGACGAGCCACTGGTTATCGCAGGTAAGTCCTTCCGCTCCCGGCTGATGATCGGGACGGGCAAGTACCGCACCATGGAGGAGCAGGGAGCGGCCATCGAGGCCTCCGGCGCAGAGATCATCACCGTGGCCATCCGCCGCCTGGACCTCAGCGATCCCCAGAAGAAGACCCTGCTGGACTACATTGACTGGAGCCGGTACACCATCCTCCCCAACACCGCGGGCTGCCGCAACGCCGAGGAGGCGCTCTTCACGGCGCGCCTCGCCCGGGAGGTCACCGGCAGCAACTGGATCAAGCTAGAGGTACAGCCCGACCCGACCTCCCTCCTCCCCGACCCCATCGACACCCTGCGGGCCGCCGAACAGCTCATCGCAGAGGGGTTCGTGGTGCTGCCCTACATCCACGCCGACCCCATCCTGGCCCGCCGGCTGGAGGAGGTGGGATGCGCCACGGTGATGCCCCTGGGGTCGCCCATCGGCTCCGGCCAGGGCATCCTGACGGCCGAGGAGATCAAACTCATCATCGCCCAGGCCCACGTGCCTGTGGTGGTAGACGCCGGCCTGGGTGTGCCTTCCGACGCGTCCCTGGCCATGGAGCTGGGCGCCGACGCCTGCCTGGTGAACACGGCTATCGCGCAGGCGCAGCAACCTGCGCTCATGGCCGAGGCCTTCCGCCTGGGGGTGGCAGCCGGACGCTCGGCCTACCTGGCCGGGCGTATCCCCAGGCGCGCCACCGCCACAGCCAGCAGCCCCGAGACCGGCGTGCCCCAGCCAGCGGCCCGCTAAACAGCCGAGGCCCCTCATGCCCCGCCTCCCCCGCCCCTGCCTGATGTTGGTGACGGACCGGCGCCTCTGCCACGGCATCTCCCTCCCCGAGGCCGCCCGGCTGGCCGTGGAGGCCGGTGTGTCAGCGGTGCAGTTTAGAGAGCGGGACCTGCCCGCCGGAGAGCAACTGGAGCTGGCAGCCCAGGTGAAGCGCAGCATCGGAAGCCGGGCGCTCTTCATCGTCAACGACCGGGTGGACGTGGCCCTGGCCCTGGGCGCTGACGGCGTGCAGCTTCCGGAATCGGGGCTGCCGGTGGCGGAGGCCCGCAGGCTGCTGGGGCCGGATGCGCTCATCGGGCGCTCGGTGCACTCCCTCCAGGGGGCCATTGCCGCGGAGCGAGCGGGGGCGGACTACCTGATCTTCGGGCCGGTGTATGCCACCAGGACGCACCCCGGGGCGCCGCCTGCTGGACGCCAGGCCCTCCGGGAGGTAGCCCAGGCCGTCTCCATCCCGGTGCTGGCCATCGGCGGCGTGGCCGCCGAGCAGGTCCGGGAGGTGCTCCAGGCCGGCGCCGCGGGGGCCGCGGTGGTCTCCGCCATCCTGGGCACGTTTGATCCCAAAGCAGCCGCGGCGGCGCTGGTGGCCAAGCTAACGTAGCCGGAGCAGTGGTGGAAAGATGCTCGCGCTGACAGTCAACGGCGAACAAAAGCTGGTCATCGCGCCTCAGACCCTTCAGGAGTTCCTGGAGGCCAACAACCTCCTGCTGCCCTTCATGGCCGTGGCCCGCAACGGGGAGGTGCTGCACCGCTCCGAGTACGCCACCGTCCTCCTCCGGGACGGCGACCGCCTGGAGATCGTCCGCATGGTGGGGGGAGGGTAGGGCACTCCCTTGCATCTTCCCTCCAAACCAAGAGTCAGGCCAAGGACTTGTTCTTGTGGAGAGAGCTCTCCGAACGACCACATGACCGTGGCCGCTGCCACGGCGCTGGCAGCCCTCCCCGGCCTGCTTGTCCTCCAGGCGCTCCCACGTGCTTTGGATACGTCGGAGTCACCCCAGGCCACGGCGGCCCTGGGGGCTTTAGCGGCCCTGCTGCCCCTGGCCGGCGCGTTCCTGGGCGGACGGCTGGTGGCGGTGTGGGCGGGAAGAGGATGGCGGGCCAGCGCGCTGGTGGGCATGAGCGCCCAGCTCCCGGCGGTCCCCGGGCTGCTGACGGTGCTGGCGGGATCCCTGGAGCAGGGGTACGCGGTGGACGCCCTGGTCTACGCCGGCCTGTTCCTCAGCTACCTCATCCTCAGTGGCTACCTGGGGGCCAATGCGGCCGTCCGAAGAGCGGCCAGCCGCCCGACAGGCGTGTCCGGCCGCGGGCCGCTGGCCTATCCGCCCAGCGTCGGGTCACGGGCAGGGCTGGCCCTCCTCATCGCTGCCCTGGGCCTGATCACCCTGGCCGTTCTGGTGGTCAGCACCCCCGCGGCGCCCCTCTCCTACGCGGTCTTCCAGGGGCTGGCTGCAGCACTCCTGTGCCTGACCGTCACTCGGGAGAGCAGCCTCCAGTGGTTGCGCCCCGCGGCGCTGTCCCTGCTGGTGCTGAGCCTGGGAGTGACCGGGCTGTCGCTGGCGCTTCTGGCCGGCTTGGCCTAGGGCTAGGGCAGATCTCCATCCCAAGCAGCCCTTCAAGCGTGCCTGGAGCATCGCCATTCACCCGCATTCTGCTTGACACACCCCAGGGCCAGTGCTACAGTGTTGTCCGCCGCGTCCGGAACGTGACGCAATGGAGGAGTATTCATGCCCCTGCACCTCATCTGCTGCGCCAAGCAAGTACCCGACCCCGAGACACCCGCAGCCAGCTTCCGCATCGACCCCGCTGCCAAGAAAGTCGTTCCCGCTCCCGGTATCGCCCCCGTCATCAGCCCCTTCGATGAGCAGGCGGTAGAAGTCGCCCTGCGCATCAAGGACAAGCGGCCCGATACCAAGGTCACCATCGTCTCCCTGGGCGGCGCGTCCGCTCGGGACGTGGTGAAGCACGGCCTGGCCATGGGCGCCGACGAGGGCATCCTGCTGGAGGACCCGACCTTCGAGAACGTCGACGCCTTCCAGACCGCCTACGTGCTCTCCCTGGCCGTCAAGAAGGTCGGGCAGTTCGACGCCATCTTCTGCGGCCGCCAGGCGGCGGACTTCGACCAGGGCCAGGTGGCCATCGGCCTCGCGGAGCTGCTGGGCATCCCCGCCCTGATCAACGGCCAGAGCGCCGACTTCATCACGGACAACCGGGTCACCTTCGAGCGGGTGCTGCCCGACGGCATCGGCGTCTTCGAAGCAAACACGCCGGTCCTCACCAGCTACAGCCAGGAGGTAGGCCAGCCCCGCTACCCTACCCTGCGCAACATCATGACCGCCGCCCGCAAGGAGATCAGCGTCTGGAAGGCCGCTGACCTTGGAGTGAACGGCGCGGCGTTTGCGCCCAAGACCAGGTTGGTGGACCTTTACGTGCCCACCTATGAGGGCGCCTGCGAGATCATCGAGGCCGATAGCCCGGCCGAGGCAGGTGAGAAGCTGGCCCTCAAGCTGCGGGAAGCCAAGATCATCTAGTGTCCTGAATCGTTAGTTCGTTGAATGATTGGCGGCAATGCTTGTCATGCTGAACGGAGTGAAGCATCTGGTTGGGCGGGGCATGCAACCCCGCCCCAGATTCTTCGTCGCTGCGCTCCTCAAGAATGACATTGTGCAGCGAATCTCTGACTCAGGACACTAGCGCCGCAGCACACCTCAACACGGAGAACAAACTATGGCAGGCGAAAAAGGAATCCTCATCGGCGGCGAGCTGCCCTCCAGCGGCGGCCGCCCCGGCATGACCCTGGAGCTCCTGAGCATCGGCCGCAAGCTGGCTGACGAGCTGAACGAGGAGCTCTCGGTGCTGCTCCTGGGCAACGGCGTCAACGACGCCGAGGGGCAGGAGCTCATCGCCCACGGCGCCGACAAGGTCTACATCATCAACGACCCGCTGCTGGCCACCTACCATCCGGACACCTTCGCCACGGCCACAGAGAAGGCGCTGCGGGAGATCAAGCCCAACATCTTCCTCATGGGACGCTCGGAGATCGGGCAGGACGTGGCCCCCATGGTGGGCTTCCGCCTGCGGACCGGCGTGGCCATGGACTGCCTGGACCTACAGATCGACGCCGCCAGCAAGAAGCTGATGATGATCCGGCCGGTCTACGGCGGCAACGCGCGGGCCCACTTTGTGTGCACCGACGTGGCCCCGCAGATGGCGACCGTCCGGCCCAAGACCCAGGACCCGGCGCCCCGTCAGGAGGGGCGCATCGGCACAGTGCAGCACCTCAGCGCTGCCTTGGATGCCTCGGTCAAGCGCAGCGAGTGGGTGGCCTACAATAAGTGGGAGAGCGCCGGCGGCGTCACCTTGCCCAATGCCGAGATCGTCATCAGCGGCGGCCGTGGCATAGGTTCCGCCGAGGCCTATAAGGACACCATCGAGGTCTGCGCCGGGGTGGTGGGCGGCGCCGCGGGCGCGTCCAAGGCCTGCTGCGACGCCGGCTACGCGCCCCCTGGCCTCCAGGTGGGCCTGACGGGCCAGCGGGTGAGCCCCAAGCTCTACGTGGCCGTGGCCATCTCCGGCGCCAGCCAGCACATCGCGGGCATGGGCACCTCCAAGAACATCGTGGCCATCAATAAGGACCCGGACGCCAACATCTTCAAGGTCTCCCGCTACGGCATCGTCGCCGACTACAAGCAGGTGATGCCCGCCTTCATCAAGAAGTGCCGGGAGCTGGTCGGCAAGTCGGAATAGCCGGGCGATGCTGATCATCGGGCTCACGGGAGGGATCGGCTCCGGCAAGAGCACCGTCTCCGCCACCATGGCCGAGCTGGGCGCGGTGATCCTGAACGCCGACCTGGTGGGGCACGAAGCCTACCTGCCCCACCAGAACGTCTGGCAGCAGGTCGTGGACGCCTTTGGCCGGGATATCCTGAACGACAAAGACGAGGTGGACCGCACCAAGCTGGGCCCCCTCGTCTTTGGTAACCCCGACAACCTGCAAAAGCTCAACAGCATCGTCCACCCCTGGATGTACCGGCGGATGGACCAGATGCTCAAAGAGCTGGAGGCCAAGGGCACCGGGGTGGTGGTGCTGGAGGCCGCCATCCTCATCGAGGCGAACTGGACACCCCTGGTGCAGCAGGTGTGGGTCACCGTGGCCTCGGAAGACAACGTGATCCAGCGGCTCCAGAGCCGCAACAACCTCACGCCCGACCAGATCCGGGCCCGCATCCGCTCCCAGATGCCCTCCGAGGAGCGGGCCAAGCATGCCCAGGTGGTGATAGACACCAATTGCACCATTCCGGAAGTTCAGGAGAAGGTGCGGGAGCTGTGGCAACACGCGGTCCCGGCCTAGCGAGTCTGTCCCAGGACGAGCCGCCCGCGGCTCACTTCGGCAGGCCCTCCATGAGCAGTTTCTCAACAGCCCGCTAGTTCAAAGGAGTGCCCCGTGGAAGGAGAGGTAACCTCCTCAGGCCCCCTGGTGATGGAGGAGTACATTGCCCAATCGGAGCCGTTCTATCTGCCCATAGGGGAGGAGGTCCCCGTCTTCGAGGCGGCCTACCGGGAGAAGATCCCCGTGCTCCTCAAGGGCCCCACGGGCTGCGGCAAGACGCGCTTTGTGGAGTACATGGCCTGGCGCCTGGGCAAGCCCCTGGCCGTGGTGCAGGAGAAGGGGCGGGCGGCGGCCCAGAGCCAGGAGAACGGCCACGTGGGCCGGCCCCTGATCACCGTGGCCTGTCATGAGGACCTGACGGCCAGCGACCTGGTGGGACGCTACCTTCTGGAAGGCGACTCCACTCGCTGGATCGACGGGCCGCTGACCAAGGCCGTGCGCTCCGGCGCCATCTGCTACCTGGACGAGATCGTGGAGGCCCGCAAGGACACCACGGTGCTCATCCATCCCCTCACCGACCACCGACGTATCCTGCCCATCGAGAAGCGGGGCCAGATTCTGGAGGCCGACCCCGGTTTCCTCCTGGTTATCTCCTACAACCCCGGCTACCAGAGCGCCCTAAAGGACCTGAAGCACAGCACCAGGCAGCGCTTCATCTCCATGGAGTTCACCTATCCACCCAGGGAAGCAGAGTCCCTGATCATCGCTCACGAGAGTGGCGTGGGGCCCGAGACGGCCAACGACCTGGCCAAGCTGGGCGAGAAGGTGCGCAACCTCACGGAGCACGGGCTGCAAGAGGGCGTCAGCACCCGCCTGCTCATCTACGCCGGCAAGCTCATCCAGGAGGGCATCCCGTCGCGGCGGGCCTGCCAGGTGGCCGTGGTGTGGGCCCTCACCGACGACGCAGACGTGCAACGCAGCATCGAGGAGGTAGTGTCTACCATCTTCGAATGAGGGTGTTTAACAACGTGTTTGGCCGCTCGTGGTGAGCCCTTCGGCAGGCTCAGGGTGAGCGGATTCTTAAACACTCTCTTCAAATGATCTCCACTCTGACGCTTCAGAGGGGGAACCACCAACGGGTGGCAAGGATGTATGAAGATAGGGATCGTCTCGGATATCCACTGTAACGTTGAAGCCCTCGAAAGCGCCCTCCGGGCGATGCACCATGTAGACGAAATATTCTGCGCGGGCGACGCGGTCAACGGCTTCCGCTGGTCCAACGACGTCATCGACCTGCTCCGGCTGCGGGGCGCCCACATGGTGCTGGGCAACCACGATCGGGACTTCCTTCAGGTACACAAGGAGCGCAGCGGCTCCAACGGCTACATCTCTCCGGAGAACCGGGAGTTCATCCACCGCCTCGGCTTTCGCCATGAGGTGGAGTTGGGTGGACGGCGCATCCTCATGGTGCACGCCAGCCCCTTCGACCCCTACTTCGAGTATATCTTCCCCAACAGCCAGGACTTTCGGCGCCTGGCGGAGCTGGAGGCCGATCTCTTTATCTATGGCCACACCCACTTTCCGGTGGCGCAGCGGGTCGGCGAGGTGACCGTGGTCAACCCCGGCTCCGTGGGCCAGCCCAGGGACCCTTCCCGCCCCAGCAAGACCTACGCGATCGTGGACCTGGCCACTCTGGAGGTGGCCATCCACGATATTGACGAAGTGGGAGTCAACGGCGCGTCGCCCTCTGCCAACGGGAGCGCCTGGCAAACCGCCTAGGCGCCCCGATATAATACGGAGGAACAGCAGGCCATCTTCCCGGCGGCGCGGAGTACCGCCTTTTTCGGGGAAGACTCCACCGCTCGGGCCACAGACGGACAGCCGAGAGAGCAAAAGGGCAAGCATGGCGGAACTCCACTCCTGGGAGCAGGCGCTCCTGGACTTCTCCCTGCCGGTGCAGGACGAGTACCAGAAGGTGGCGCCTGCCGTCCGCGCCCGACTCACCCAGGAGGAGTACGAGGCCTGGGTGCAGGAAGGTTCGCGCCTGGGACAGAAGGCCTTCCGCGCCTGGCAAGCGGCGGTAGAGTACTTTCGGGCCTCCCCCGCCGTGCTGGAAGCGATCCCCTTCCGCCGGCTCCACGGCTGGGTGGAGGTGGGCGAGGCCCTGGCCATCTCCTCCGCCGAGCTGGCCTCCGCGTACTTCCGGGCGAGCCCGGCCGCCCTGCCTCACCTGAGCCAAGGTGACTTGCTGGCCTGGGCCGAGACCTGTGCCCGCCTCTACCAGGGCGAGTGGCAGTCCGGCGCGCTGGCGGTCAAGCTCTTCGACGCCTCTGCGCAGTTGCTGCCTGCGCTCTCCATCTCCGAGCTAGACCAAGTCGCCCATGTGCTGGAGATCGAGGAGGGGAACTCCCACTCCCTGGCCCAGCAGTGCCTGGATATCTTGCGGGCGTTGCTCCCCCGCTTCGAGGCGCCCCAGCGGGAGCACATCCTCTCCCTGGCAGCAGTGCTAGCCCGGCGCAGCCCCGAGCGGGCCAAGGAGTGGCTCGGCAGCGCCCGGGGCATCCTGGCACGCGTGGAGCACACGGAGCAGGTACGCTTTCTCCACATCGTGGAGAAGCTGGCATGGCTGGAGCGCGACCAGACCAGCGTCATGGACTACCTCTACCAGGGATCAGCAGCGCTGGACCGCCTGGATCACACGGTGCACGCCAAGATCCTCTTCAACGCCGAAGAGGTGCTCAACTACTCCGCAGCCGCCGCCAAGGAGTTCGTCATCGCCTCGGCCACCCTGCTGGAGCGGCTGCACCCCAACGAGCTGGAGGAGTGGGTGGAGGAAGGCCGCCTGGCCCTGCGCGAGCGAGAGGATACGGGCATCGCCTTCTTCAAGCTGGAGTCGGGCCGGGCCCAGGAGGCGCTGCGCCGCCTCTCCCGGGGCGTGGAGCTCTCCCAGGTGGGTGAGGTGCTCCGCCTCTACTGCAAGGCCCTCACCGGCACCGACATCCAGGTCCAGCCCACGGAGAACCTGACGCACCGCGGCATCGGCTGGACGGCGGAGAACCGGCCCACCACGGAGGGCAGCAACGTCTTCCTGCCGCCCTTCGTGCAGGTCTACGATTCCAAGCAGGAGAACTTCGGCGCGCTCAAGGTCTACGCCACCCACCAGACCGCGCACCTGGAGTTCGCCAGCTTCACCTTCGGCTTCCTGCGAGAGGGGATCCTCTTCCCCCGCCTCCGGGGCGCGGTGGAGGAGACGGTAAAGCGCCACTCCACCAGCATCACCGATATCGAGCGCTTTCTGGATATCTTCGCCGTCCGCCGCCTGGCTTCCGACATCTTTACCGTGGCCGAAGATGCCCGCATCGATGGCGACATCGCCCGGGAGTACGGCGGCATACGGAGCACTCTACGCCGGGTGCAGCGGGACACCACCCACACCCGACCCTTCGCCGCCAGCCTGCCCCTGCGCACGGCGGTGCTGGAAGCGCTGCTCCAATGGAGTCTGGACCCCGATCAGCCCCAGGAGCTGCCCCAGCGCTACCACCGCCACTTCCGAGTGGCCTGCGGCTTCCTGGCCAAGCTCCAGCGTCAGAAGTGTCTGGTGGAAGACAGCGCCGAGGCCGTACTGCGCATCTACATCGTGCTCCGCTCCATCCCCAACCTCTCTCCCGAGCAGACCCAGACCCTGCCCTGGACGCCGGTAGAGGTGCCGCCAGACCTGAATCCCGAGGAGGAGATGGCTGACCTCTTGACCCTCCAGTCCAGCTCCGGCCAGGCCCTCGGCTCCATGCTCAAGAAGCTGGACGAAGAAGAGGACTACAACCCGTATGTCCCCCTCTCGGGCGTGGAGTACCGGGGAGACTTCAAGCCCGAGCTGGTGCAGACCCTGATGAAGATCAAGGAGCAGAACCAGGCCGACCCCAATGCGCCCATCATTCCCCTCACGCCGGAGGAGATCAAGAACCTCATGGACAAGCTGGGGGAGACGGAGATCGGAGAGTTCCTGGTGGGCGAGACGGACTCCACCTCCGGTATGTTCGTCACCAACCTGCTGCGAGAGGCTGGGCAGAAGGCCGTCCAGCACGCGGGCGAAGTGCGGCCCACGGAGAAGGGGGAGCTGGAGGGCGACGAGATGCAGACCGCCGCCCCCTTGGAGTACCTGTACAACGAGTGGGACTTCCGGGCCAACGACTATCGCCACAACTGGTGCCTGGTGCGGGAGAAGGTGCTGGAAGAGGGCAACCCCGCCTTCTACGACGAGATCCTGAAGAAACACGCCAAGCTGGCCCGGGAAGTCCGGCGGCAGTTTGAGCTCCTCAAGCCCGAGATGTTCAAGAAGATCAAGAACCTCACCCACGGGGAGGAGTTTGATCTGGACCAGGTGGTTCAGGCTGTCATAGACCGCAAGGCCAAGATCACTCCCTCGGAGAAGATCTACTGGCGGCGCAACAAGGAGGAGCGCAGCGTGGCCGTGGCCTTCCTGCTGGACGTGAGCGCCTCCACCGATGAGGACGTGAAAAAGGAGCGGGAGCCGCTAGACGACCTTACCGACTGGGACGAGGACCCCCGCCGCTACCTCCTCTTCTTCCGGGAGCGGATGCAGGAAAAGGAGAAGGTGCGCAAGAACCGCCGCCGTATCATCGACGTGGAGAAGGAGAGCACGGTGCTCCTCATCCAGGCCCTGGAGACCGTGGGCGATGCCTACGGGGTCTACGGCTTCTCCGGCTACGGGCGGGACAACGTGGAGGTCTACGTAGTCAAGGACCTGAAGGAGTCCTTCAGCCCCACGGTGAAGAGCCGCATCGAGAAGATGGAGCCGGTGCGGGGCACCCGCATGGGCGCCGCCATCCGCCACGCCATCAGCAAGCTGGACGCCTACGACGCCAAGGTGAAGGTGCTCTTCCTCCTGAGCGACGGCCGCCCGCAGGACCACAACTACGGGCGGGACCGGACGGAGAAGGAGTACGCCATCCACGACACCAAAGAGGCCCTGCTGGAGGCCAAGCGCAAGCACATCGTGCCCTTCGCCCTGACGGTGGATCGGGAGGGCCACGATTACCTCAAGGCCATGTGTGACGGCATCGGCTACGAGGTGGTGGAGGACATCGAGTCGCTGCCGGCCCGGCTGCCCAGCCTCTACCGCCAGCTCACCTTTTAATTGAACCTCTTCTTCGACGTAGACAAGACCATCATCGCCCAGGACGGCAGCCTGCGCCCCTGGGTGCGAGAGACCTTCACCCAGCTCCACCAGGACGGCCACACCCTCTACGTCTGGTCGGGCATGGGCATCCGCTGGCCCGTGCTCTCCCGCAACGGCCTGCGCGGCTACGTGGCCGACTTCTTCGAGAAGCCCCTGGACGACCACCGAGCCCGCCTGGCTCGCTTGGGCGTCACCGTGCCCCCGGACCTCTGCGTGGACGACCACCAGGAGATCGTGGAGGTCTTTGGCGGCGTGGTGGTACGCCCTTACGTGGACCCGGACCCCCTGGATGTGGAGATGCACCGGGTCTACACCCTCATCTCCTGCTACCGCAACGGCCACTAACCGCATAGCCTCGGGCCGCTGCGTGACAACACCCCGTGGGCTTCGGGAATGGGAATACCCGCTCGTCCTGAGCTTGTCGAAGGACGAGCCGCTCATGGTTCGACAGGCTCACCATGAGCGGTTTTTCAGCAGCCGAACGGAGACTCAGCGCCCACCGGCGCGGGCAGAGGAGGTTGCCATGGCATCGGAACCACCGGCCGTCCTCTATGACAAGAAGGCGCCGTTCGCCTACCTCACCATCAACCGGCCGGAACGAATGAACGCCTTTGGCGCCGCCGTCTCCGCCGGGCTGCGGGAGGCCATCTTCGACGCCCGCAACGACCCCGCCATCCGGGTGGTCATCGTCACCGGCGCGGGCGATAGAGCCTTCTGCGCCGGCGCCGACCTGAAAGAGGCGGCAGACCGCTCCCGCCAGGGCGCGGCGGCGGCGCCCGCGTACGCCCCCAACGTCTTCGAGATGTTCATGGAGACCTACAAGCCCATCATTGCGGCGATCAACGGCTATGCCCTGGGCGCGGGCTGCGAGCTGGCCCTGGCCTGTGACATCCGCATCGCCGCCGAGCACGCCCGGCTGGGTTTGCCGGAGGCCAAACGGGGCCTGGGCGCCGCCTTCGGCAGCGTCATGCTGAGCCGTATGATCCCCAAGGGCATCGCGCTGGAGGCCATGTTCACCGGCGCGCACCTGCCCGCGCAGGAGGCCTATCGGATCGGCCTGGTGAACCGGGTCGTGCCCCTGGCCGATCTCATGCCCACCTGCCAGGCCCTGGCCGAAGCCATCCTGGAGTGCGCTCCCCTCTCCGTGCGCCGCATGAAGGAGGTGGCCTACAAGACCGATGGGCTACCGCCGGCGGCCGCGCTCCGCTTGAACGTGGGGCCGGACGTATACAGTAGCGAGGACCGTATCGAGGGCGCGCGGGCTTTCGCGGAGAAACGCAAGCCGGTCTGGAAGGGGCGCTAGCCTCTGCCCTTCGGGGGGCTTTGCCTCAAATGTCATTGCTCTGAAAATGGTGGTGCACCCTCACCCCAACCCTCTCCCCCTTCGACTTCGCTCAGGACAGGCATCAAGGGAGAGGGGGCTTACTTGTCCTCCCTCTCCTGGTGGGAGGGAGTTAGACCTGTCCTGAGCCTGCCGAAGGAGGGAGGGGGAAACCTGGCACATGGTTTTTCATCGGTTGTGGCGCCGCTCCCGTCAGGCGCGTTCTCCGGCGGCATCCCGCGGCTGGGGGAAGCTTCTCAGCCCCCACACCGGCGAGAGGGCTAGGCCCAGAGCAGCCAGGAGCACGCCGCCGGCGGCCGCCACCAGGGTCCACCGCAGCCCCGCGGCTTCGGCCAGCAGCCCGCCCGCCAGGGCGCCCAGCAGCATGGCGCCCAGCCCCAGCACCCGGATGCTGCCGTTCACCCGCCCCAGCAGGGGGGGCGGCGTCACCGATTGCCGCAGCGTCACCTGGGAGATGCTGTAGAGGGTGTAGGCCCCGTCGCCCAGGAGTTGCTGCCCCACCAGTAGCGCCGCGCCTACCGCAGTGGCTCCGGGAGCCAGGGGCAGCAGCAGGACCGCCAGGCCCGTAAGGGCCAGCCCCAGGACCATGGCGCCGCCGACGCCCAGCCGCCGCGTCGCGCGCTCGGCCACCAGCGCGCCCGCCAGGGAGCTAACGCCGCCCACGGCAAAGATCATCCCCAGCACCCCGGTCTCAAACCCCAACTCCCGGGCCGTGTAGAGCAGGATCACCGTGCCCACCATCCGGAAAGAGAAGTCCAGCACTACCGAGCTGGCGGCGGCGGCCCGCAGCAGCGGGTCTCTCACCACGAATCCAAGGCCCTCCAGCGCTTCTCTGCGCATTCCCTGACGCCCCTCCTCCGGCTGTGGCGGCCTCTCCGGCGTGCGGATCATCCCCAGGAACAGGGCCGACCAGAGAAAGGAGAGGGCGTCGATCAAAACGGCCACAGGCGCGGTGAGCCACTGCACCAGCCAGCCCGCCAGGGCAAAGGCGCTCACCTCTACCACTGAGCCACTGGCGGCCAGTTTGCTGTTGCCCTCCACCAGCTCCTCGGGCCGTACCAGGGACGGCAGGTAAGAGAGGTAGGCCACGTCGAAGAAGATGGTCAGCACCCCAGTGAGAAAGGCCACCAGGTAGAGCTGCTCCATGCGCAGCACCCCCAGCAGGGCCGCCGCGGGGATGGTGCTCAGCAGCGCCGCCCGGCCGATATCCGCGGCCACCAGGATCGGGCGGCGGCGTAGCCGGTCGGCCCATACCCCGGCCACCAGGCCCAGCAGCAGTCCCGGCACCAGGTCTGCCGCGCCCAACAGCGCCATCTGCCAGGGGGTGGCCTCCAGCGCCAGGATGGCGGTGAAGGGCAGCACCGTGCGGGACACCAGAGACCCGAAGAGGGAGATGGTCTCCGCTGACCAGAGTTTCAGGAAGTCAGGGTTGCGCCAGAGGCCGGTGAGCTTCGGCGGCACGAGCGCTTACGAGCTGCTGCTGGCGCGCGCTACTGCGCCCCGACCACGGCGCGCCGAGGGAGATACGGGATGAAGGTCTTCCGCGTCCCCAGCACCTGGAGCTCCACGAGCAGCATGGCGGCGGTGGCGCCATCCTGGGAAGTGAAGACCACCGTGGCCCCGTAGATCCCGGGCGCCAGGCCGGCCGCCCTGGCCGAGAGGGTGACCTGGGCCGGCAACGACGTCCCCGCGCTGGGCGTCAGCGCCAACCAGGGAGCGCCCTGCGCCTCTGCCTTCCAGGACGCCGGCTGCGGTCCCCTCGCGCTGGCCAACGCCACGGTCTGGGGCGCGGGCGGCTCGCCCGGGCTCATTCGCCAGGAGAGGCTGCCGGGGGCAGCGTAGAGGGTCCGGCAGGCCGCCGGGTTGGCCACTGTGGGCGGCGGCAGCGGCCCCGGCGCCACTCCCACGTCTTCCCGCTTCGGTAGGCCAAGGGGCACGGGTTCCCACAGGGGCTTGCCCTCTCGCAGCGGCGGATGGGCGGCGTAGCCCCACACCAGCTCCTGGTAGGGATAGCTGGTGCGGCTCTGGCTGCCATCGAAGGCCGGGCGAGGCCAGGGATAGTCGGGGTTGTTGGGGTTGTTCTTGAAGGTGAACTGGTTATAGGCCCACACCGCGTAGTACCAGTTTTCGGCCACCGAGGGGTCCCGATTACCCACCACGGCGTTGAGGTAGTCGCCGCCGTTCCATTTCTCTGCCAGGAGTTTGGCGCCCCAGCCGATGTTGAAACGGTAGTCGGCGGCGATACGCTGCTGCACGTCTGGCGGCAACTCCCCCGCCGCCCGCATGCCCGAGGTGATCTGCATGATGCCAAAGCCGCAGGTGGCCGATTGTTTCACCGCGCCAGCCGCGCCCTCCGGCACCCCGCCCGCGGCCTGACGCCAAGAGCCTTCCACGTAGCCGATGGCCTTCAGCAGGACGCAGGGCACGGGTGCGGCCACGGGCGTCGCCTGGGGATAGCCCATCTCCAGCAGGGGCAGGGCGGGATAGTCGGGGCCAAGCTGCGACAGGGACGCCCGCTCCATGGCGAGGGCCACCTCCGGCTGCGTGGCCTGATAGGCCTGCACCCCGGCCACGGCGCAGGCGAAGACGTAGAGGGGCTGCCAGAGCAGGGCCAGCGCCAGGAGGCCGGAGGCTACGCCAGCGGTGAGCGCCCTGCGCAGGGTGCTGCCGACGGGAAGAGCCCTCATGGCAGCCCGGAGAGCGACGAATGAGTCCGCTCACCCTGAGCCTTGTCGAAGGGTGAGCGCCGCTCTGGTTCGACAAGCTCACCATGAGCGGCGTACTTTCCCTTAGTTGCGGAATGTTGTCCAGCACTATCCAGCCAGCCAGCCAGCTCGGCGTAACCGCTGGCGGCTATGGCGCTAAGGGCGCCGGTAGCGCCAGCCACCACCGCAAGCCGCTCCTCCGCGATGCGTTCCGGCCCCTCGCCGGTGAGCTGGCGCACCGCCAAGTAGGAGCCATCGGGAGACCAAGCCAGGGGCGCCAGGAACCCCGAAGTAGGAGTCTGGCCTAATCCAAGCCGCGGCCCACCCGCGCCCTCCAAGATGGTGGTGAGGACACCTTGGAGACGGCCTCCGGCGCTGTCCTGAGCCTGCCGAAGGGCGCGGCCGGCGCTCAGCGTCGCGCCCACCCCTCCGGGCCGCCACAGCGCCCCCAGAAGGGGCGTAGCGCTCTCTGCCAGGACGCGGCGTCGCCCATCCGGCAGCGCCGCCGCGAGGACCCGGTACGGCGCCGCCGCGCCGGGCAGGAACTCGGCATAGAGCAGTCCTTCTCCGTCTGGCGCCAGGCGGAAGTCCTGGGCAACGCCGTCGCTGGCGTGGAGCAGCAGGCTGACAGCGCCCGTGGCGGCGTCCACCCGGCGCAGGTCGGTGCCTCCGGAGTCTACAGTGGCGAAGTAGAAGGCGCTACCTGCCTCGGCCCAGCCCACGGCAAAGATGCCCAGGTACTGCGTATCTTCCACTAAGGTCCGCGTCTCATCCGTCGCCAGCTCCACGGAGATAAACGCCTGAGTCTCCCCCTGTCCCGTGCTCCGTGTCTGCCGCACCGCCAGGCGTCGGCTATCCTGAGACCAGGCGGGAGCGCTGCGGAGGTCCAACCCCTCCAGCAGGCGCCGCCCGCCGCCGCGCTCCAGGTCCAGCACCCACAGCGCCGCGTCGCTGGCGGGGTCTAGGCCCTGGGGCGGCAGCACCAGATAGGCCAGGGTGCCGCCATCGGGCGAGAGGGCCGCTTTCAGGCCATAGCCTTCCCGGTGGTCTACCTGAGCCAGACGGCGGGCGCTGTCCTGAGCTTGCCGAAGGGCGTCGCGCAGGCCGGGTGCGGGGGTCATCCAGATGGCGCTGCCCTCGCCCCGGAGCACCGTGTACACCAGGCGCGGCCCGTGGCCCGCTGGCGCCGGGGCCGCAGGGCCCTGGCGAGCAGCCTCGGCCGCCGCGGGGGGTGCCACGACCCGCGTCGCCACGAGCAGCGACGCCAGGACGCCGAGGGCCAGGAGGAGCGGTAACCGCTTATCGAGGTCTGCCAGAAGGAGAGCTTGGCGTCCCCTAGGAATCGGGGCCATGGCGCACAGGGGCCCGGCTGTTTTGCAAGTGGCGGTAGACGTAGAGGGCGGCCAGGGCCAGGATGGCCAGGATGATGGGGATGTCAAAGGGCCGCATCACAGCTCGGAGCTGCTCCCAGTGCTCCCCCAGGTAGTAGCCGCCCAGGGCCAATGCCCAGCACCAGGGCAGCGAGCCGGCAAAGGTGTAAAGGGTAAACTTGCCCAGGTGCATCCGGGAGACCCCGGCGGGAAAGCTGATGAAGGTGCGCACCACGGGCATCAGGCGGGACAGGAAGATGGCCAGGTCGCCATAGCGCTGGAACCAGCGGTCGGCCAGCTCCAGGTCGTGGTGCGAGATGAGGACGAACTTGCCGTAGCGCCAGAGGAGCTTGCGTCCCCCATTGGCGCCCACAGCGTAGGCCCCCAGCGAGCCGATGGTGCACCCCAGAGCACCGTAAAACCCCGCGATGAAGGTGCCCTCCACCCCCAGGCCCCTGTCCCGCACCAGCATCCACCCGCTCAGGGGCATGATGACCTCACTGGGGATGGGGATACACGCGCTCTCCAGGGCCATGAGCACTACCACGCCGGGCCACCCCATCCCCTGGTAGACGGTACGGATGAAGTCTACTAGCTGGTGCTCAATGGCCTCTAGCAGCGCGCACTCCTTCCGGCAATGCCCTATCTGGCATCCCTAGAAACGACGAGGGGAAGGGGGACGTTACGCAGACAGCGGTGGCAGCAGGTGCAGGAACTGTTGGAGGATGCGGGCCGTGGCACCAAAGATCACGTGCTCCTGGTACTGGTAATAGAAGCCGGAGACCTCCCGCCCCGCGTACGTCACCGGCTCAGAGCGGAGGGTGCGGGGATCCAGCAGCATCGGCAGCGGTATTTCCAGCAGCTCCGCGACCTCCGCGGGGTGGGGCTTGAAGCGCTGCGGCCGGAGGAGCGTCCCGACGAAGGGCGAGATGAGATAGCTGGAGCGCGTCGGCGTGTCGTCCAGCTCGCCCAGCACCTCCGCATACTCCAGCTCCAAACCCACCTCTTCGGCGCTCTCCCGCAGGGCGGTGTGCCGCAGGGAGGGGTCTTCTTCTGGGCTGAACGCGCCGCCGGGAAAGGATATCTCACCCTTGTGGTCATCCACCCGGGAGGTGCGCTTGGTCAGCAGCACCACGTGCTGGCCATCCCGGGGATAGACCAGCACCAGAACGGCGGAAGGTTTCAGACCTGCGCCGTCCAGGGTCTGCTTCTCCCGGACCGCCAGGGTGTCCCGCAGGCGCTGGATGAGGGGGTGTGGTGCGTACAACATCCTTCCTCCAGGGATCATGGTAGCCCCTTTGCCCCGGCAGGGCAAGCCAAGCTGCGGTTGTTCTGGCCGCCGCGGGGCCGTATAATCCAGAACAGTGTCGCTGCTGCGTAACGTGGGCCTCAAGGAGGGTGTCGTGGGCGAATGGCCGGCCAGTATGCTCAATCCCCCGGTGCGGGTTCTCATGGGGCCGGGGCCCAGCCCGGTGCACCCCCGGGTCTACCGCGCCATGGTGGCGCCCGTCCTGGGCTACCAGGACCCGGTGTTCCACGGCATCATGGATGAGGTGAAGGCCCTCCTCCGCCTGGTCTTCAACACCTCCTACGAGATGTCCTTCCCCGTCTCGGGCACCGGCTCCGCAGGCATGGAGACCGCTGTTTGCAACAGCCTGGAGCCGGGCGACCACATCGTGGTGGCGATCAACGGCTTCTTCGGCGGCCGCATCGCCGAGATGGCCCGGCGCTACGGCGCCGAGGTGACCGTGGTGGAGGCGCCCTGGGGCGCCATCGTGGAGCCGGCTGCCATCAAAGCGGCGCTGGAGAGCCACCCCCGCACCAAGGCGATAGCATTAGTGCACGGCGAGACCTCCACCGGCGTGGCCCAGCCTATGGAGGAGATCGCCCGCCTGGCCAGGGAGCACAATGCCCTCCTGATCCTCGACACCGTGACCTCCCTCAGCGGCTGCCCGGTGGACGTGGAGGCTTGGGGAGTGGACTTCTGCTACAGCGGCACCCAGAAGTGTCTGAACGCGCCGCCGGGCCTCTCGCCCTTTACCGTCAGCCCCCGGGGGGTGGAGGCCATCGCGGGCCGGAAGCAGCCGACAACCAACTGGTATCTGGACCTCTCCCTCATCCGCAACTACTGGGAGAGCGGGCGAGTCTATCATCACACGCCTCCTATCTCCATGATCTACGCCCTGCGGGAGGCGCTGGCCGTCGTCGCCGAGGAAGGGCTGGATGCCCGCTTCAAGCGCCACGCCCGCAACGCCCGTGCCCTGTACGCGGCCGTGGAGGCCATGGGCCTAGAGCTCTTCGCCGATCGGGAGCACCGCCTGCCCAGCCTGACCACGGTGCGGGTGCCCGAGGGGGTGGAGGACGGGCGGGTGCGGGGAGCGCTCCTTTCGGAGCACGCTATCGAGATCGGGGGTGGCCAGGGGCCCCTGGCCGGAAAGATCTGGCGCATCGGCCTCATGGGCTACGGCTCCAACGCCGAGCACCTGCTGGGTCTCCTCTCAGCCCTGGGAGGACTGCTCCGCCGGGAGGGTTTCAAGGCCGACACCGGAGCAGCGCTGGCCGCCGCCGCAGAGGTGCTCTCTCAGCCAGACTAGCCGCCAGCCCCCGGCTGCGGGATGATCAGTTCCTGGCCGATGCGAATCATGGCCGGATCGGGGATGCCGTTCGCCTCCGCCAGCGCCTGCCACGTGGTACCGAAGCGGGCCGCGATGCCGATCAGCGAGTCGCCGGGCTCCACCACGTAGCGACCGCCCGGTGGTGGCGGCGATGGCTGGGGAGTGGGGCGGGGGGTGGGCGTCGCCGCGGGCCGCGGGGTCGGCGTGGATAAGGGTGTGGCCGTGGGCGTGGGCGCGCTGGTGGGGGTAGCCTGGGGCGTAGCAAAGGCTGGCTCCGGGGTGAGGCTGGCCGGCGCCTCGGTAGCAGCCGCCTGAGGGGATGGGGCCTCCGTCGGCTCTTCTGGCCCCGGAGGCAGGCGCGCCGCCAGGTCCTGGCTCAACCCCAGGGTCAGCGCTGGAAACTGGGGCCACGCAACCAGGTGCCAGGCCGCCAGCCCCAGCGAGAGGACCAGCAGGGCCAGCGCGCTCCGGTACAGCAGGGGGGACGGAAGCAGCCCGGCCGGTGCCCGGCAACGGTCGCACTGGCCGGAACCGTGTTGCTCGCAGAACCAGCGCCCGCAGCGCGGACACTGCCCGCGGGCCTCCTGGCGACAGGCGTAGCAGCGCAGGGCAGGCTCAGCCATCCGGCTCTCCCGCTGGAGCCCGCGCCGACGGTCGGGCTACCACCGGACCTCGCAGGGGCAGCACTTTCCCCAAACATACTGACGTGCGGTGCATGCTGCTCTATCATAGTAGTAGCGCCAGAGCCCAACAACTGGCAACTGAGACGAGAGTGTTTGTCAACCTGCCACCTCAGGCTCAAGCCTGAGGCATTCTGAGCGGCTATGCTGAAGGCTTCAGCCTGCAGTGCGGAGTTATTAAACACTGGCAACTGAGACGAGAGAACGAGCTTCTACCTATGACCGCGTTCCACCCCATTCCTGCTTCAGCCGCCCCTTTCTGGGGAAGCGTCGGGACCCAGATGGTCGTGGCAACCGTGCTGGCCCTCTTCCTGGCCGCCTGCGGCAGCGCGCCCGAACCTCCCGCTACCCCGGCGCCGACGGCTACGGCGACCCCACAGCCCACGGCCGCCGCGACCACCACTGCCACACCGGCACCTCCCACGGTCACGCCCGCGCCGCGCCCGGCTCCTGGAGCAGCCACGGCCTTCAACGGCGCGGAAGTCTCCAGGGGCGGCGTCGACGACCCGCGAGTGGCCCTCACCTTCGACTGCGGCAGCGTGGCCGGGACCAGCAGCGCGCTGCTGGAGGCGCTGCGGCAGCACGGGCTGCGGGTCACCTTCTTCGTCACCGGCGAGTACGCCGACCGCTACCCGGACCTGGTGCAGCAGATCGCCGCCGATGGCCACGAGGTCGCCAACCACACCTACGGCCACCCCAACCTCACCGAGCTGGATGACGGGGCCATCAGGGACCAACTCCAGCGGGCGGAGACCGCCATTCAACGGCTCACGGGCCGGACCACCAGGCCCTGGATGCGCATGCCCTTCGGCGCCCGCAACAGCCGGGTGGTGAGCGTGGTGCGGGAGGCGGGCTACACCTCCATCTTCTGGAGCCTGGACTCGGGGGACTGGCAGTCCGACGCCACCACTGGAAGCGTGCGCACCAGAGTACTGAACAACACCGGCAACGGGTTCATAGTTGTGCATCACTGCGCCTCAGCCCAGACCGCCGAGGCGCTGCCCACCATCATCCAAGGGTTGCAGGCCCGGGGATTGAGCATCGTGACCGTATCCGCCCTCCTGGGCCGCACGCCTGTAGCGGAAACGGTGAATGGCCATGATCTGCTGGCCCTGGTCACCAAGCAGCGGGGCCTGCCAGAAAGCTTTGTGCCCTCAGACCTGGTAGAGCTGGACGGCGTGCCAGTGACCCGCCGGGGACTGCGCCTGCGGACCGTCGCGCTGCCACCCCTCCAGGCGCTTCTCACAGAGGCGACGAGCCAGAGGCTGAAGCTGGTGGTGCTCTCGGCCTACCGCTCCTACGCCGAGCAGACCGAGACCCATCAAGCGCTGGTGGCGCAGCTCGGCGAAGCCCAGGCCGGCCGCCTCTCCGCCAAGCCCGGCCACAGCGAGCACCAGCTCGGCACGGCCGTGGACTTCACCAGCCCTGCGGTGCGCCACGAGCTGGTTGAGGGCTTTGCCCAGACCCCGGAGGGCCGCTGGCTCGGTGAGAACGCCCACCGCCATGGTTTCATCATGAGCTACCCAGAGGGTAAGGAGAGCCTCACGGGCTACGCCTACGAGCCCTGGCACTTCCGCTACGTGGGCGTAGAAGCTGCCCGCACCATACACCAGCAGGGCCTCACCTTGGAGACCTACCTGGCCCGGCAGCGCTAGTGTCCTGTCTTCGAAGTTCGTTGCCAAACCCCGGCCGGAGGGTCATTGCGAGCCCGACAAAGGAGGGCGTGGCAATCTGGGGGTGGGAAGCAAGGCCTTGCCTCCACCCAGATTGCTTCGTCGCCTGCGGCTCCTCGCAACGACATTCGCGGCGTTCTTTAGGGACACCACACTAAGCACCCGGAGGAGATGGCCTCGTGTACTGCACCTTCTGCGACATCGTCGCCCGCAAAGAGCCGGCCACAATCTATTATGAGGACGACGAGGTCATAGTCTTTGAGAACCTGCTGCGGTGGGTGCCCGTGATGCTCCTGGTCGTACCCAAGAAACACATGACCCAGGCAGATCTCTGGACGGACATGGGCACCGTGGCCAGGGTGGCGGTAGAGATGGGCAAGAAGCACTGCCCCAACGGCTTCCGTCTCCTCTCCAACTTCGGCGGCGACGCGATGCAGAGCCAACCCCACGCCCACGTCCACGTCATCGGCGGGGCGCACCTGGGCCTCTACGTCCGGGAGCGCTACTCCTAGGCCATGGTCACTCCCACCAGGCGCCGCCACCGCCAGCAGCGGGAACCCGAGGGGCAGGGCGAGCGCTTTGTGCTCACCCTGACGGAGATGGCACACCAGGGCCACGCCCTGGGCCATCGCGACGGCGAGGTGGTCTTCGCGGCTTTCGGCATCCCCGGCGAGACGGTGGAGGTGGAGGTGCGACAGCGCCACCGCAGCTACCTGGAGGCGGAGGTGGTGCGGGTGGTGGAGGCCTCGCCCCACCGGGTGGAGGCGCCCTGCTCCTACTACGGGCAGTGCGGTGGGTGCCAGCTCCAGCACGTCTCCTACGACCACCAGCTCACCCTGAAGCGCAGCGTCGTGGTGGATCAGCTCCGGCGCATCGGCAAGTTCCCAGACCCCCCAGTCACGCCCGCCCGGGCGGCGCCCAGCCCCTGGCGCTACCGTAACCACGCCCGCTTCACCATCAATCGAGAGGGCCTGCTGGGATTCACCAGGCGGGGCACCCACCGGGTCATCCCCATCCAGGAGTGTCTGCTGATGCACCCCTGGATCAACCAGACCCTGGAGTCCCTCCAGACCCACTGCGCCGAGACCCGCCAGATGTCCGTGCGCTACGGGGTCAACACCGGGCAGTGGCTCATCCAGCCCCGCATCAAGGACCCCGGCGTGCCCCTGGAGACAGGGCAGAAAAGCTACCAGGAGGAGCTGCTGGGCCAGCGCTTCACTATCGCCTCGCCCTCCTTCTTCCAGGTGAACACCGCTCAGGCAGAGGGGCTGGTGGAGGTGGTGCGGGGCTACCTGTCCCCCGCCGGCCAGGAGCTGCTGGTGGACGCCTATGCGGGGGTGGGCACCTTCGCCGTGCTCCTGGCGCCCTCCGTGGGGCGCGTCATCGCCGTGGAGGAGTCGGGCACGGCGGTGCGAGATGGCCGGGCCAACGGGCAGGGCGTGCCCAACCTGGAGTGGGTCGAGGGCAAGGTGGAGGCGGTGCTGCCCTCCCTGCCGGAGCGACCCGACGCCGTGCTGGTGGACCCTCCCCGGGCGGGCTGCCACCCCCGGGTGCTGGACGCGCTGGCGGAGCACCGCCCAGGCAAGATCATCTACGTCTCCTGCGACCCCGCCACGCTGGCCAGGGACCTGCGCCATCTCTGCGACGGCGGCTTCCGGCTGGTGGAGGTCCAGCCAGTGGACATGTTCCCCCAGACCTACCACATCGAGAGCGTGGCGCTGCTGGTCAGCCAGGGGTAGAATAGCCATAGGTTTCAGCGGTTCCTCCCTTACGATGGCAGGCGGGCATATGATCCACCGCAACCCTGTGGAAGGCGACCCCCGGTCGGACATCGCCTTCGGCCCCACGGTCACCATCCTGTTCTCCG